>NZ_WBKM01000031.1 GCF_015714725.1 Nostoc sp. WHI | reverse complement strand
GAATTATGAACGCTTACAAAAAATACATCACCATTACAGATCCAAAGCAAGTAATATTATGTGATTTACCTTTTCAAGCAGGACAGCGAGTAGAAATAATTATCTTAGCTGAGGAGAACCCCAGAGCAGACATTAGTAAAAAACTGAGAGATTTATTTGATAAAGCACAGTCGCTACCAGGAGTACAAGATATTACAGAAGCAGAAATAGCAGCAGAGATTGAAGCTTACCGACGCGGAGAATGAAAGTTGTTATTGACACGAATGTTTTAGTTTCTGCTGTCCTTAAGGGTAGAGTCCCAAGAGCAGTTATTCAGTTTATTTTTGATAATCCCGACTGGGAATGGATTGTTTCATTTGAAATTGTAGCGGAATATAAAGAGGTATTAAGTCGCCCGAAGTTTAAACTGACAGATGAAGTGAGAGCGTCATGGTTTGAAATTATTGATACATTTGCGACGCTAATTGATGTCAATGTGTCAATTGATTTTCCAAGAGACAGAAAAGATGCAAAGTTTTTAGCTTGTGCAGTAGCAGCCGAAGCAGATTTTTTGATTACGGGTGATTCGGATTTTAATCAGGCGCAAACTTTGCTAAATACAACGATTATTTCTGTGTCTTTATTTAACAAGTTAGTTTGCGATTGAATGAGACTCGCTCTCCAAGTCGGGAATTGGTAGTTAATCGACATTGAGCCGGAAAGGACTATTAACCAGGAACAAGCCGACATATTAGCGATCACTGCGTGTTAGACTGTCCACTGGATAGACTGGACACGTCCACTGGACACTATTATGACAGTAGAAATCGATCCGTTTCCCGTTGCTGCACTCCTTGATAGGTACAATCTTGGGAAGCAAGCGGTTTACAACCGAATAGACGCGCTCGACATTAAGACATTCAAGCAGGGGAATAAGTCTTACATCACTGCGTCGGATGTGGAATTGCTCGATCAGCTGCATGACCATATCAGCGCTGGGGGGAAAATGGATGATTTCAAATCCCCTAAAACTGAATTAGTGAACAGTCCACTGGACAGACTAGACACATCCAGTAGACTAGTGGACAGACTGGACACGACCACTGGACAACCAGACTTGGCACTTGGGGAGGTGGTTCAGTTGGTGGAAGCGATCGCCCGTCACCTCCGCCCCGCCGAGCCACTACAGCACCTCAAGGCATTGGAAGAAGCTGCTGCGGCTGGCTGGCTGTTATCGTCTTCTGAAGTGGAGGGGCTGATTAGGTGTAAGCCCAGAGTGAAGAGTGGAGAGAGTCAGTTTACTCGTGGGTCGTTCAGTTTTGTCAGGTCTGGCAAGATTGGGAATCAGTCAGGCTGGAAGGTAGTAAGAGTCAATTAGGTGTTCAGCCGGGATACCCGCAAGTGCGATTCGTTCTGCTGTATAATTAGAAAGTATAGTCGTATTAGAGGTAAACCAATATTATGGCTTTTTTTCAAAGTATTGCCGTCAGGCTTGGTACTCAAAAGTTTCTTGAGTGGGTTGGGATTGATCCTGCAACAGCAGGTTGGGTCGGATCTGGTACGAGTCTATTGACCGCAATTCTCACGGCTGATCCCCACGGTCATTTCATGAGTGAGCTGATGGCTCGAGATATGCTGCATCCCACTGTCGCTCATGGAGCTAGCCAGCTAGCCAGTCACACCGTCGCTCATGGAACCAGTCAGCTTGCCAGTCACACCGTCGCTCATGGAACCAGTCAGCTTGCCAGTCACACTGTTACCCACGGGTGGCGTTGCTGATTGCAGTATGAATTAAGGAGAAACAGGAATAGAACGGTACTTTAAATAATGTTGTCTTTCTAAAGCTGTAATTGCTTTCTTAATCCGCTCAAATCGAGGGATTTTATCTTGTTCAGTATCCTTGGCTCTTGGTCTTGGCATACACAGGCACAATAATCTACAGCGGTTCTCAGTTGGGTGCAATATAGTAACAGCAGTGGGTGAACCATCCAATAATGTCTTTTTTAGTTACTGCATTGAGGGCATTTGTAATGGCCTCGTCTAACTCAAGATATGTTCTAGCAGCTTGCGATGCCTGCGGCGGGCTACGCCTACGCAAAAACTCTTTCACCTTCGACCAACAGTTTTCAATCGGAGAAAAATCAGGAGAATAAGGAGATAAGTATACCAGCCTTGCTCCAACAGCTTCAATGGCTTTTTTTATACCTGTAACCTTGTGAAAACTGAAGTTGTCCATGACTACACAAGCTCCTGGCCAAAGACTTGGAACCAAAACTTGAGTGACATAGGTTTGAAAAGCCGATGCATTGGTACCACCAGTAAAAGTTATAGCACGCGTGCGAGTAGCATTGGAACAAAAATGTACGCTAACGACTGATTCCTGTGATAACGATAAAATTTTTACCTTCTTCAATGCCTCTTTCTGACCGATAATTCAGGCTTTGAGCGTATTTTTCCTGTGATAAGAATCTTTATCACAGGAATAGACAGGTTTTAGTGCAACGACTCAAACTCAGTGACAGCAGGCATCTTGGGCTTAACGTACATTCCTGTTCCAATGCTACTCACGGGCGGTAATCTATTGGATGCTGGCGCAGATATCGTCACGATAGCGAAACTTGCAGGTCATGCGTCATCAAGTACTACAAGTAAGTATGATCGGCGGGGGGAAGCAGCGAAGAAACGGGCGATTGATTTGCTGAATGTGCCTTACAGTAGGCGGGACAAGCGTAATTAACTGGAATTACGCTCTCATGACTCATGCCTTATAAACATTGAAACTGCCTTTGTTTTTTAGCCGTGCTGGAGGACTAATTGATACTGGACAATACCTGATCTCCAAGCTGACTTTTCACGGGATGTGGAAAGTCAGTATAATTATAAGGCACGATAAAATAATTTTAAAGAACAAAATATGCAAATGCAATCTTTATTAGAAATAGCACCTCTAATAGGTTCTACGTGCCTTGGAATTGTTGTTGGTTGGCTTGTTAGATATTTTATCAGGCGATTTAAAAGCCATACTCCACAAGTATTAGGAAGTATTATTGGGATTGTTTTAGGCGGAGCTATAATTAAGTTCTTTGGAGCAGATCAGACTGCAATTTGGTTTTATCCTATAGGGTTATTGCTTGGGTTTATAATGTACAGCATCCAAGCTCGTTTATCCGGAGGAGATGGTGATGGGGTTCAATATGCAAGAAAGCCTGACTCCGACGAAGAATGAAACGAAAAAACTTTATTAACCTTGGTATTAAGTGGAAACAAATAAAAATAGTTAATACTGAAAATAAGATTTTTGTACACTTGCTAAGTGCTATTTAATCACGTAACTTTTTTAGCCAATTTACAAATCGTGTCCTAGTCTGTTTTATTGTAAGAAATATTTTTTTTAAACGAGTCGGTGTAACTTCGTAAATTCCTACTTGATTATATGCTTTATCAATAGCTTTAATTTTCTCTTTTATTTGTTCTTTAGTAAGACTTTTGTCTTGATAAAATTGAGTGTATGCGGATTGCTTTACTGCTACATAACAATCGTTAAATAAAGGAGTTTCAGCAAGTTGGTTTAAAGACTGATAAAATATTTGAACAATAGTTTGAACATCAAAAACATACTGTCCACTTGAATTTTTTGAAGTAATTAGGTTATATGCTGCCTTGCTAAGAATTCCACAATTATCATGAACCCCAAGATAATCATTATCTTGGATTGCTTTTTCACCAGGTAAATAGTATCTGTAATCATTCATATGTTTAAGTTGACCATATTTAGAAGGATTACTTATATCTCGTATTGGTTTACCTTCTTTTCCAATCCCCTTGCCTATTTCCCAGTCCCATTGCCCAATATCTGATTGAGCATAATTAGAAAACAGAATCGCAAATATGTCGGCGTATGATTCGTCAACCGCTCCTGATTCTCCTTTGTATTCAATTCCACGTTTTGTTGAAGAATTTACAGTGGTAATATAATTTAATCCGTGAAAAAATTCATGTGCAACAATATTTCTTATGCTAGCATAAGAGAGAAGTTGTTGGTTAACCGTAACTTGACCAAAAATAGCTTGCCCCTGCATAGGACTATTGTCTGTTAGAGGCTTTACCCATAAAGCATTGTCACTTTGCCAGTTGATGCTGGCAACATGATCACCTAGACCTGTATCACGAGATATATTTTGAATAAATTCAGCTACTTCAGTAACATAGCTACGAGCTTGCACACATTGTTGCTGGCATTGAGATGAATTCTTAATTGGATAAGATACAGGTTTTCCTGGAAGATATTGCTTAGAATGCTCTGTATCTTTTATATCTATCGTATTACCTGCTAAAGTGAAAATTATTACTAATTGTTGATCATCAACCCTGATTTCTTCTTGAGTATCATAGGGGCAGTTAAAATTATCCTTATATGGACAGTTAAAATCCTTTTTACTGTCAATGCTACAATCAATTTGCATAATACTGTTTTTATTTAAATTTTATTTAGTCTGTTATCCTTATGAATAGTTTTTATACAGGGAATATTATCAATGATACTTCCATTACTAGCGTCAATAATGTAATCCATAACCTCAGATAAAAACCCATTTTCATCATTTTTGTTTAATTCATTATTTTTATACTTAATGTCAGTGATATAAACAAGTCGCCAAGTCTTTTTCATCTTGTCGTAGTAATAATAAAGGTGAAGGTTTAAATCTATCTTTTCTAAATCTTGACGAGTTTCTTTTTTTATCTGACTTTTGATATTTTCAACATGAATATTTCCGGCTTTCTGTGGATTTTCAAGAACTTTTGGGTCTGCTATGGCAGTCAAGGAATTAATTGCAAGAAGTTTATTGCTTTCATTCATTTCTAAAGTAATTCGAGATCCGTATACAGGAATACCTTTGTACTTTTGACATATTTTGATTTTGTACGTTTTTGTTAAACTAAAAGACTCTTTGCTTATAATTTCAAGCTCACACTCATCATCAGTTAATGATGAATTAAACTTCCTGAATCCAGGACTTGCAGAAGCAAATTCAACACTTGGCTTAGAACGACTCTTTATCAGTTTTAATACTTCTCTAAATAATGTATTAATAGAAAATTTTTTATTTAAATTTATTGCATTTTGCTCTTTCAATACAATTATTAGTTTGTCTTGCACTTCTTTATATTTTGAATTAATGTCAAAATCATTGGTTTCTTCTTTCTTAGATGTTCCTTCCATTTCAGCAAGGTTAGCTATTGCCGCAGAAAGCTCTCGAATTTCTGATTTTTCAAATAAAGAACTTTGCTCTGCAAGATGGGCAAAAAACCCTATTAAACCATTGTTATTCATACGAAAACCACCTTTAATAGGAAGAAACAACATCTAAGCAAAGATTTCAATTTAGCGTAACAACAGGAATTCTAATATAAATTCTAAATCTTTTAAATTCATACAATTAAACTATTAACTTTATTTTAAGAATTAACTGAAACGTAAAAACATGGAAACACTTCCCTTAAAAAAAGGGTAAAACACTTGCAACCCAGTAACAAAACAGCTTCCGCATATTCAAATATGCTTAAAGCTTGCATCGCTCCTTAGTAATACAAGTTCGGTGTTCATCTTTCCGGAACCTTTATTGGTGGACGTTTGTAACCTAATATTTACATAAACACATATAAAGAGCAAGTATACCATACTTTATTCTTTTTAGGAGGGCAGCAATTCTCCTTGTGAGAAGAGAGATTTTCCCAAACGCCATTTTAATCCGAGCCTTACAAGGCATCGAGCCGAGATGGCTGCAAAAACGGAAATAGCGACTGAAAAGCCTTGCCATATCTAGGTTTCAAAGATTTGAGTAGTTAGATAAATTGCAGCTTCAAATGGTTGGGGAATATTTGGCATCAAGGGTACATAATTGCTGTAACGCTTGAAATATCTGGTGTTTAAGGACTGTTAGCTTAAGTGCGTTCGCGGCTGTTGTGGGCATATTTGCGTTCTTAATTTTGACTTTTACCAACTTTCGATGATTGAATTCTTTCTGCCGCCACATTCTCCACAAATGAATCGGATTGAGGATGAATGGTTACAGCTCAAGCGTGACCAGCTATCAAGCCAAGTATTTGAGGATGAGTATGAAGTGGCAATGGCTGTCATTTCTGGTATTGAAGCTAGAGGTGAAAAGGGTGGCTACGAAGTTGAACGTTTTATGTTTAATTAGATCCCTCTACTTATCTGTTGTGAAACCCCAAAATATTTGGGTGATATTTCTCTAATCAAACCTTAATCATTCATCTAGACCACTATTACCACAAAGTCGCAATGAGCCTGCAATATTTACAAAGACAATCCTTTACTCTTTGTTTCACGAACTGGCTGTGGTTGTTGAAGTGCTTGTGTTGACTGGAGGTATTCCGATAATACCCCCTTTGCTTTGTGCCAATGGTCAATATCTTCTCTTAAAATTTCTCCTACATGAATTGGTGAATACTCTAACTGACCTTCAGAGATTTTATTCACTGTTACACAAAAGATTTCACCTCTTGTATCATGCGTGTACACTAATTCTCTACCAAATTTTGTGAGAGTAGATTGTTTAAATCTCAGACTATCTTCACCATTATCTTTAAGTATATGATTGATTATTCCTACAGCAACAGGTACAGCTAAAGTTAATAATTCCTGCTTTAATTGCTGTTGTACCGGGGGTGATAATTGGGATTTATGTTGTTGTAGTCCCAAGTTAGATTCAGCAATTAATACCAATGCTCTTGCTTCTTCTTGACTCCATAAGGCAGGGCTGGCTTTTAAAATTTCTTCAACATCATGGGCTGGTTTCCCAGATTTGAGAGCTTTGACTGCAACTGATTTATCTCGGTCTGTGACTAATTCACGTTCGTCACCAGTACTATAGTGCCTGTATAACTCTAATGCTTGTTCAGAAGTTAATGAGGATTTCATTTCAGACATAGCCTCAGATTTATTAGCGGTTATTTGGAGATTATCTGTAGCTTTAGTAGAAAATGTGTAGCTGATTGTCTGCTGATTACTTGGCAGAATTTGAGCAGTTTCTAACATTTCACTCAGACGTTTAATTTCAGCATCGTCCCGCTTTGGCTCATAATTTACGCCTAATTCTGTCTGAAGCTTTTTAAATGAACACTTATATTTATTGAGATTACCTCCCTGTTTCCAGAGCAAGTGGGGGGTACCATCTTCATTAATTGAGCCGACATCAATGCCAAACTTGATGCCCCTTACCCCACCATGACCGTAATAACTTACGATAGCTTTGACTTGATGCTCTCTCCATAACTGCTCAATTAGCTGGGGTATTGTAGGTTTATCTACTGCCACTTTCTCAATCGCTCGGCGCATTATCTCTTCGCCTGGAAGTCCATCGCGTTCGACTCGTTCCAGTTGATTCCGAGTCATAGCCTTTTGCTTACTTTCCCAACTACTTGGGATTTGGGTTAGCTGAAATTCTCGCTCTAGTAGTCGGGCAGAGTGTTCAGAGTGGGCGTAATTATTCCAAGTGCGGATAGACTTACCATCTAGATTATTGACTCTGGATGCAACGATGTGGGTGTGGTCGTGTTCTTTGTCTGAGTGCCGCGCTATAAAGAAGTCATAAGCGGGTAGTTCTGATTCTATAAATTCATCAACTAGCTGTTTTAGTTTGCTGTCTGATATCCTTTTATCAGGTTGTTTGACTTGGGATTCATCACCTTGAAGCCGCGACAGCACAATGACATTCGCAAAGTGCCGTTGGGATAGATTAGCTAATTCGTCATCATTGAGAGTCCTGTCAGTCTGAGGTACACTAAGCATTAGGTGATAACATGGGTCTTTTAGTTGGGGGTTAAGATGGGCTGATAGGCTAAACTGCTCTACCAGTTCATTGGTACTTTTCCCGTACATATTTCCACCAATAATCTTAGCTTTCTCTTTCTCTATTACATATTTAGTAGTGCCACGAAATGATTTGTTAGCCTTGACTTTGGTAATCATTGCCCTGCCCTTCTACCGATGCTTGAGTGAGTGATTGGCGAGTCTGCTCTAAAAGGGCTGTCAGTTCTTCAAGAGTTTTCAGATATGATTTCACCTCCACCGTCAACGGTTGACTACCAATTTTCACAGCTTCGTTAATAGCTCTGGTCTGCTGATTCAGGTTGTTCCCAATCTTCTTTAACTCATAGATAGCCTGTCGGTTGATTTCGGGAATGACTAATTTAGGATGTGGCAAAGGGTAGTCAAATAATCTCGCTCTTATATAGTCACTTTGTACCACTCCACTGCATCGCTGCTCAAGCCTCGCTTTTTCAGCATAGCTAGCCCTAAATGTGATGGTTACTTCTCGCTTTTCATCTGGTGCTACTGACCGATTGGTTAATGTGTCAGCTAGTTGATTACTGAGGTCGGTACGGGGGTCTGGCTGCATAACTAATTAGGCGTTTAGCTATTTTTTTCTTTATTTTTCACCGGGTTATTCGCTGTAGCTGCTACGGCGCGGAGCGCCGAGCAGGTAGGCGGATAACCCGGAACTCTCTTTACTTATTCACCCCTTGAAAAGAACGGTTTTTCGGGGGTTTGGGGGACACCCCCAACAAGCAAACACGACGCTTTTCCGTAGGAAAAGTAGCGCCCTTGGCGCGTTACGGCGTATTGCTTGCCTATGGCCCCACGACAGGACTGAGGTAACGAGAGCCAGGAGGCACAACGGGAGGCTGGGGGAGTACGAGACTTTGGCAACCCACGATTGACTCTGTGCAACAACAAGAGTGTAACCGAGGGCTGGGTCTGTTTAATAATGCTGCCAACAGCCTTTGATATCAGAGTGTTGATTTATGGGTAACTGCTTTTTTAGACTAGTCTACCTCACGAGGATACAAACCCTCTTTTATTGATATCCGTCACATCACGACAAAAAACTTAAACTTTTTCTGACCACGAATTTTTTACAATGGAATGATTTGTTACTACTGGTGGCTATGTCTCGCAAACCGAAAGCTGTTCCTTTATCAAAAATAGAAGATATTCAAACCAGTCTGAAACAGAAAGCGGCAACTCCTAAGACTATCAGCCTGTCTGATTTAGTCCTCAGTTTGGCTAAACCTATTCAAGATATGTTAGATGCTGGCTACTCTTATGACGATGTTTCTGATGTGTTTAAAGGTCATGGGGTAGAACTAGCGGCCAGTGGTCTGAAGATTTTTCATAAAAAAGCTTCAACAATAACGGAGAATAGTTCGAGTAATTTATCATCAGATAAAGCGGTTGAAGAATCAGTTAATTCTGACTCAGAGCCAGAATCAACTGATTCTTCAACCACAACTAACAATGATGTTCCAGCAGTAGAGGCAGATAGTTCACCACCTGATAGTAGTGAACTATCCTTACCTTCACCATCTCAAACTACGAAACGCAAAAAAACAACACCTACGACTTCTGCCCAATTCAACATCACTGATAGGAGTGAAATATGAAACGCATCGTGATGATACTGGGGGGCAAGGGTGGTACAGGTAAGACTGCCTTTACTCGCTTGCTACTGGATGTAATACACTCAAAAGGGATTAATTATCTAGCTTATGACGCAGATACAGAGAATCCAGAACTGTACGAGTACTATCAAAATTTTGGCTCAGGGGTAAGGCTGTTAAACTTCCTGGAGGTGGCAGAGGCGAAACGCTTCTTTACGGAAATCAAAGCGGAATCACCCGACTCAATAATAGTAGATATGCCGGGGGCATCAAGCAATAAAACCAGGGAGATTATCAGTAAGTTTGGGCTATTCAAGATTGCAGGCGATTTGGGTTATCGGGTAACGCTAGTGACTGTGCTTAACCTTGGTTACTCGGTCATCACTAGCTTAAAAACTATGGCTGAGTTCTGTGGCGATAAAGCTGATTATGTCGTAGTGAAAAATCTGTGCTGGGATAAAGGTTCAGGTTTTCAGCGTTGGGAGAATAGCAAAACCTCGGCAGCTATAGCGGAACTTAAAGGCATAGAAATAGAAATGCCAGAGCTAGACTACTCGACCTTTGACACGTTGACAGAAAAAGGTCTACCTTACTCGGCTGCGACTGAAGAGAATGGTTTTCCTTTTGGAGATTACCTGCTAGTGAGTGGATTTTTAGATCAGGCGAAACCAGAGCTAGAAAAAGCTGGAGCTTATCTAGGGTTACAACAACCAGAGGTTCTGGTTGCTGCTGAGTCGAACACCTCAACATCAAAACAGCCAAAAGTTACTGCGTCTACTTCTCGTCGGGGTCAAAAGAAAACTAATGAGCAACAATAATAATAGCAACGGCAATCACAGCAATCCTCATTCTGAAGCTGCCGATTCCGTAGAGAGCAGTGAACAGGGGGAAGTCAAGATAGCACTAGGCAGATTATATAGAGAGTTTGAAAATTTTAAGCAATCACAGAAAACTGAACGCGAACGCGATAGGGCGGAGTTACAAGCATGGGCGCAAACGAATTTAATTCAGAATCAACTCCTCAGCAAAGCGATGGTAACTATCGAGATGCTGACGGGGGAATTGAAGAATCAGAATCTCTCCTCGAACGAGTACGAGCAGAGCAACGAGAATTTGAGACAAGAATTAACTCCCTTGCTGACGCAGTTAAAGAATATGCCCAAGTCCTCATCGACATTAGAGAGCTTAGAGTTCAAAGGGCTAAAGACCGAAATATCACAGTTAAAGTCGAACTGGAACGACCTGTTGATTCACACGAAAAACTTGACTACGGTTATTCAGGAGTTGAAGAACAGCCCTCCCCCCAAACCCATCACCATAGAGAAAGAGGTTTATCGCTCTGAACCACTAAGTCAATATGGAATGATGGGGCTAATTACGACAATATTTGCTTTGTCAATGTTCTTCGGACTCAATCAATTTATTCCGGTAAAAATCTCGGATGATTTCAATACCTATCTCCGAGCTATCTGGCAGCGTACTGGTTATAGCAATGTCAAGCTACAACGGGTAGAAAAGCGTTTGGGGACTGACCGAAATCGAAGATGAAGGGCAATATATAGTGATTGGGGCAAACAGGGTTAACGTGATATTTGCCCCAATAATAGAAATAATTAAAGGTAAGAATCTACAAGTTTCCCCTGCGCTGACCACTTCTCATCAAGAAGACGACAAGCGACATAGACAACTTTTTGACTTCTTTGCGCTTGTGCCTTCCATTCATATTCCAGGAACGGACAGTATAATCACTTTGATAACCCAAGACAAGTGCAAGGTCGTCGTAACTTAACTGCCATTTTTTCTTAAACTCAATTGGGTGCATAAATTTAGATCCATTGCTAAGATTTTTGGCTTTTGATGTCTTGATGTCTTTGAACTAAGTGCTTTCTTAACGGCTTTTTGAGATTGCAGTAAGATTAAAAAGCAGTAAACCCTAACTTCTCGCTACCCTTCAATTGCTTGGATTCTATAAGTTGTGCAATCGCACACCTTAAATAGCGAACACTCTTTTTTTCTTCGCCCCACTTTCGGCTATTTCTAATCGCAGCAAAGCTGACTGGTGTTGCAACGGCTGAAGTAACAATGTTTAAAATTTGCTCGAAATCAGCAAGAGAAATACTCAATTCTTCTAGCTCTGCAATTTCAACGTCTTGGGTAGGCTTTGAGAAAATAGACTCAAGCTGATTAACTGCGTCAGATGGTGCGATTTTCTCCCCTCTGGGCATAACTGCTGGCTCGTGCTGCTGCACCAGTTCTGGGAAAAATTTGAGTAACGTTCTAGCTGGATCTGGTTGACCATTTCCTGGGTGTAACTCTATCTTTAGCCAGTCAGGAATCATGCCGAGAGTGCCACCGTTAACAGGTTCGGCAAAGTTATTTGGGTTGGCTTTGAAATATTCGCCGCTAGCAACATTAATCTTTCGCAATCCACCAGCGCTGACAGACTGAGCTACACAGCCAATGAAATTAACTGATTGCTTAAAGGTGTCTGCCAGTCCTGCTGTGGCCTTGCCAACCACGCTTGTCAGGTTCGAGCCGTGTAACACAATGATTAATGTACCGCCAGACTTAGCGAAGCGAGAAAGTAAATATTGAATAGCCCAAGTGCGATCGCTCTCATCAAGTAGGGACAGCAAGCGCATCGCCTCATCAATGACTAACAGTAAGTTTTTATGGGAGTAAGGATCACTTGCATCTAAGCCTTTAAGAAATTTAAGCAAGTCACGGGCGACTAGCTTATCTGCCCCGTCTGCATCTTTTTCCGGGTATTTAAGAGCAGAAATCAGATTGCAACTAAAGGGGTAAACGTCCACCCCGGCTGTAAAGTATTGGGTGCTTAATCCTGCATCTAAACCCAAAGATAATGTTGCTAAGATTGCTGCTAAGGTTCCTTTGCCACCTCGCTGAGTGCCAGCGATCGCTATCACTTGAGAACTCATCATGTCTTCTATTTGGAAACCACTTTTCCTTAAAGCCGCGATGAGTGCGTTTGCTCTATTCGGCAAAGTCAGATTAGTTATAGTCTCTGGTACAAGCCCATTAGCTGATGGCTGTAACTCCTCCGGTCTAGAATGTTCTGCACCTTGGGGACTGTGGCGAATATTTACCTGTGGTGATTGAAACTGTTTAATATCTACGGTTGGTGGTAACTGGGTTTGAGCCTGTGCGATAGCACTTACCTCTGACCGATTCAGCCGGCTGTCAATCGTCACATCCTGTAAATGGAGAGCCATACTTTGATAAGTCGGTAGCTGACGACCCTTGAGCTTGCCAAACCAGCCAAACATCCAGCGATAAGCATAAAAACGTTTTCCTGGCTCAACTTGCGTTAAATATTGCCCAATATTTTCAAATTCAGCTAGAAGAAAGGCGTACTCTTCTGCTGATTGTCGTTCTAGGAATTTAACGGTATTAGCAAGATGATCCGCTTGATAATTGCTCCTAGTATCATAGTCACCAGCACGAGCAACCGCGTCTATAAAGTTGCCACGTACAAATGGTATTGGTGCAATTTCTTTAGTGCGGTTCGAGTGTTCGACAACAAACCATAACCACGCAGCACCGCCAATTAAACCACCAACTATAGCCAGTGGGTTGACCGCATAACAAACTGCTCCTATCCCCCCAGCCATCAAGCCAAGTACACGGGTCATGTCTGCTTCGTTCTCAGATTGCCGCGCCATTTCAAATAATTGGTCTTTGCGCTCTTGCAACCATTCAGAAACATTTCCTGCCTCCAAATGCGAGAGACTGGGATATTGCGATCGCAAATGTTCAGTTTCTTTAGTTGTGATTTTGGGGATATTATTTTCCACAAGTTGAATCCCTTATTGAGTTAAGAAGCCGCCAAAGTTCGCGCTCAATTTAGCGGCTATTGATTATCAGTCTTTAGTCAATCGCCAGATGGCAAACCCAATTTCACCTGCCATCATTGTGCCGATGTTAAACAAGATGCAGCCCAAAATCATGAATGGGGCTGTAAATTCAAATGGGTTACGAGCTGCAAAGGTGGTGACAATATCGAATGCCCAAACCGCAATTACAACTAACCCCGCGCTAGAGCGATCGCGTGTCCCTGCGGTCTTATAATCCTTCCAAAGCTCACCAACAAGGTCAATCTTGCCACTAGGCTTTGTTTCAAGCTCATAAACCATGTGGTCTTGAAGTTCCCGTCGTGCTGAATCTGGGTTTTTACCGCGTAGGGCATGGGCTTCGATTACCTGAACACCTACAGAAACCATAAATGCCAAGTAAAACAAAGGGTTGAACGCTGCAAACGGCACATTTAGCCAATTCCAAGTCGGCTCAAACCAAGGAACAACAGGTGGGCCAGTAAAGATTAATTGCCAAGTTGAATCAGCACTGATTATGGAACCACCGATAAATAAAATTCCTCCAACTAAGGCACGACCCGCAC
Organism: Nostoc sp. WHI; assembly: GCF_015714725.1. GTDB lineage: Bacteria > Cyanobacteriota > Cyanobacteriia > Cyanobacteriales > Nostocaceae > Nostoc. The sequence continues at coordinate 9,781 of NZ_WBKM01000031.1, read as the reverse complement.
CCCCATTAGCAACAAACTGATTGACTATAGCGGCGGCGGCTCTAATGGGTAAGCCAACAATCATCACAACAGCTTTGGCACAAAAATCGATGATTTCACCAAGCGATCGCTTCTTACCCTTGGGCTTACCATCGTTGTTGCCAGTACTGTTACTTTCTGCACTTGATGCACCTAACGCCATTATTTTCTCCTCACTGGTTTGATATTTTGAACGCTTTTACAAATCTCTTTGGCTTTGTACTTCCACTTCCAAATTCCTTCTTCAATTCGCCCAATACACCTACCCGTTGCGTCAAAAACATCAACAATCTCATCATCTTGATAAAGGGTTGTGTCTGGTCTGGGATTGCGTTTACTGCTGTCAAAGTAGTTGGTAATTCGGAGGAGGCGAGTTGTGGGCATGACTCCCGCCTCATATAGGGCATTGCTGGTCTTAGCCCGTTCTTCTATGCGCTGACGTTCTAACCCTTCTGTGGCTTTTAGGCGTTCTGTCTCTGCATAAGCCCCCAACTTGGGAATCAAGGGGATAATTACAGGTAAGAAGCAGACTAAAACACCAGCCAAGGCTAAATACAATTGCTTCTTGTACATCTCACTGCACCATTGCGCTAATCAGTGCAAACTTCTCCCATTGCTTTAACTCATGCAGTCGTTTCAATGCTGACTCCGCTTCGTTGCTAGGAGGGTTAGAAGAATCACACTCTAACCATGCTTGATGAGCGATTTTTGCAATTAACCAGAGTGTGTCTGATTCGCTCATCTTCTCTAGTCCTTCGCCCCATGTCTCACACATATCTTTGATGAGTGCATTGTCGTGAGAGAGGGAGTAATATCCTACAGGGTGCGCCATTTTGGTATCCTTAATTTGTGTTTTTTCTGTTACACGGTTTTTTTCGGTTGTAATCAACTGGCGTTTCGTGTTTCACGTTTCACGTTTCACACTGTGGTCATGCCGTTTCCGGGTTGTTGTGAGGCTGAAACATTGATGCAACCGTTGAAACAGTTTCATGAAACGTTTTGTGAAACACTAAATAAGCACAACACTGATCGCACCTGCACCCTCCACGGCTGCGGCGATAGTGAACATATTGTTACGGCTTATTACTTAAAAGCTCCCCATTGGGGCAAATTTCTTAGCTTGTGGTGATGGCTGAGGTTTGATAGATGGTGGCTGAAGAGGGTTTTGTGTGGGCGTTTGAGCTACTAAAGATGACTGTATAGGTAGTTGGTGTGAGTGCTTTAAGCAGTTAACTAGACAATCACCGTAATTTACTAGCAGCAGGGTAAACAGTTGAGAGAGGTTATCAATTCCAGTCGCTTCTAAGATTTCTTCGGCTTTGGGCTTGTACTTGGGATTAAGAACAATTCTTGTTTGCGTCATTGGCATTACTCCTGATAAGCCATTGCAATAATGTTGAATAACTGCGGCGATGGGGCAATCTTAAAGCGATCTCCAGAAGAGGCACAGATAGGGGCGGCGATATCTGCACTTCCACCTACAATCAAGACTTCTCCCAACTCTGGTAGGTGTTGCGCCCACTTCGAGCGAATTTCTCTCCGGGCTGACTCTACCCACTGGTCACAGGCTTTTTCAAAGATGGAGGAGAAATCAAGTTTGTCTGTCCCGTAGAGGCAATCACCACGAGCGATCGCGTCCATGATGCCCTGTAAACTAGGGCTGTAATCGAGAGAATAGACTTCTTTCATCTCTACCGCTACTTGCTGGGCGAGTGCCTTGGTTCCGGGTAGAATCACCTCCGCATCATGGATCATGGTTCCGTTCGGCGTGTAAATTCGGGCTATAGCTGTGCCTCCCCCTAAATCCCAAATCGCGTTCTTCGCTTCGGGGAAGCTGAAAAATCCTTGATTTAAGGCGTAGTGGAATGCTGGCTCAGTCTCATCAACTGGGACAACTTCACCCACGGTATAGGTGATGTATTCGCCATTGCGTTTAAATTCTTTGGTCAGTGGGTGGTTAGCAATTCTCTTCACTGCGGCTACGTCGTCATCATTGAGGGTATTGGGCAGTGCCACAATCATCTGCTGGATGTGTACGGCTGTTTGTCCGGGATTGGGCTGGATTGCCGCTAGTGCCAGGATGGATGCCAATTGGCATTTATCTGTTTGAAAGGTAGGCTCACCACCTAGTTCTTGAGCTAATCGCCCAATTACAAAGCGTTTACCCTCAATTTCAATCAATACTGACTGGTCATCGGGCTTGAGCCGCTTCCACTGGTATTCACTGACTTCTTTCACGACACTGAGCAGACATTGCACTTGATTTTTGGGGTCAATCCATTTCACAAAACGGTTGCCGCCGTCGAAAACTACTCGCGGTCTTATCTGTCCGTGCTGTGGACTTACAAACCCGTTACTCGGCGGATACGATGAGCCGTAAACTGGCTGGGTATATGCGTAATTCATGGTTCAAATAAAGAGTTTAATTCTTTGATTGATAAGCGTTTGCGGTCATTTTTAAGCGGCTATTTTGTCCTACAAACCATTTATCCTTGGTGTGGCATTTCACGCGCTATATCGTCCGTTTTGCGCTCATAGTGTTATGATAGTTGACAAGTGCTGCCACTGTCAACTCAAAGCTACAAAATCTTATATTTAAGCTGCACGTTTTATGCTTGAATCATGGTGTAGACAAGTGTTGATAATGGCAACTAGGCGACCGCGAGTTATGTTCACTTGCTCTGAAGATATAAAAGAGACTTTGGAGCTTTGGTCAGAAGAGGAGGGAAGAACGGTTAGTAATTTAGTTGAGCGAATTATTGCAGAAGCGATCGCCGCCAGAGCTAAAAAGTTAAAATCTTCCAAGTCAAAAGTGCAAGATGAGGAGTAAGCCTATGTATGTCAATTAGCTAGTATTTATGCCTGCGGTTAACCAGGAGGGACATAAAGTAAAGCGTACAAAAAGTCATTCTTTTTCGCCCACAAGCTAGAAAATCATGTTCTTATAGATAAAGCCTTACAAAGGCGCAAAAAAAAGGGTAGTCCCAACTTACTTTGGGGCACGCCACTCTCTTACTATCTAGAGCAAGCTATACCAAGACGATTATCAGTCGTCACCAAAGCGGTTAGTCCTACCGCAACATCAAATGTTAGATTTTTTGTATAGCTCTAGCGTAACAGTGCTGTGCCTTAAAGGGGAAGGGATTACTCAATCTTTATCGAAGTAATCACCAAATTCAGGAGCCACTAATGAATACGCTAGAAATGCAAAGTGCGCCCGGACTGTTAGATCATGGCGCAACGCCGAATATTTCTGAGCCGATTAAAATAGCACAGTCAGCCACAGGGGAGCAAGATTTAGCAGCATGGAATATCAAAACTGCCAGCAGCACCCCAAAAAAGGGACAGCAGAACCGATTTGAGAGTTATGAAGATTTCCAAGCCTATATTCGTAAGTCCTTCATTGAAGGAAGTGGCATTCACCCGGAAATTTTCGATGCCTGTGTAGAGTTTCACCAAGACATTGAATGTGGGGCGGGGGGCGATGTAGAAACACCCATACATGACGCATTGGGATGGGAATACAAGCGATTCAGACATCAAGCTAATGAGCCATTGTACGCGGCATTTCTTCTGAATGAAGACAAGAGCGTATGGCAAGTAGTCGTCAGCATTTGGGACATTGAAAAGCAGCGCCCATACAAATACTTTGCTCCAAAAGGAGACGGCAATCGTGCATTCCTGCCCCCAATCCCAATATCCGTACGCCAACTCATCGCCCAGAAATCTGGCTTGGATGTGCCGATGTTCGGTAATTTCTGGCAATGGGTGAAAGAGTCAGTGAATGAGGTGGGAGCTACGGAAGGAGGTAAAAAGACCCTTAGCGCCCTATCGATAGGACACATCATGATTGGGCTATATGGCTGTGAATGTGGCGCACCGGGAAGACCGCCCACTCTGATCCCGGACTTAGCGGGCTTTGTCGGCCCTGGTTCAACATTGGTCGTAGCCTTTGATCAAGATGAAAAACCAACAGCCGTCAAAGCAGTCACCAGGGGGATAAGAAAGCTAAAACTTGTACTTCAAAACCTGGGTGCGTACCTTGCTATTGTTGAATGGAGTCCCAAAGATGGCAAAGGATTGGACGATTTGATCGTGAACAAGGGAGAAGAAGCTTTTGACGATGCCTACAATAAGGCAATCGCTTACATGGAGTCACAATTTGCTGTTTCAAAGGACTCCTTAACCGACACTAGACCGACTGCGGACATAATCAGCCGGGAGATAGCCGAAGAGTTCCGAGAGCGCCTAGCTTACAACAATGAAGCTAGGCAGTGGATGCACTACGAGATCAAGTTCCCTGGGGTATGGTCAGGGGAAACCGAAGAAGCCATAGAGATGATTGTTTATCAAATCATCACTGCCAGGGGCATCCAGGGCTATAGCACCCACAGCTACATTACTAATATTGTCAAGTTCCTGCGATCGCAACTTTTTGTCCGCGAATGGAACGAGCGCTCACCCAAGGAACTGATGCCCTTTTTCAATGGAGTCCTTGAGATTGCCACTGGGAAATTTTTACCCCATTCTCCAGGTTATCGGTTGACTTGGCAGCTGCCACGCTCACACGACCCCAAAGCTACTGATTGGTCACACATCGACGCTTTCCTCACACACTTGGCTTCGGGGAACGAACAGCTCAAAGATTTGCTGATTTGCTACTGTAATGCCGTGTTAAAGGGACGTTCCGATTTACAGAAATTTCTTCACCTGATTGGGCTGGGTGGGACAGGCAAAGGTACTTTCAGCCGACTGCTAGTTAACTTGATTGGTTCAGAAAACGTCCACAGCACCACGCTCGAAGATTGGTGCAGTAATCGGTTCGAGGGGGCGAATGCTCACAAGAAGCGGCTGGTACTCTTCGCTGACGAAGACAGACAAACCGGGAAGTTGGGTAAATTCCTCTCTCTGACTGGAGAAGACCCGATTCGGGCGGAGGAGAAGGGAAGAAAGGCTTTCCATTACCAATATGACGGCATGGTGCTGGTCTTATCAAATCTGCCAATTTTTATGGGTGATTCTGCTTCTCGGGTGAAGCGGCGGGTAATTTCATTTCCCTGCAACAATGCCGTAGACCCAATTAAACGCCGGAATCTAGATATTGAATTTGAGCCAGAACTAGCAGCGTTTACCAATTACGTTCTGAGTCTATCAGACGACCATGTGACCGCAGTAATTAAGGGCCTGCAAGAAATCCCAGAATGCACACTGGAATTTTGGGAGAACCGCACCCGTGTTGACGCGATCGCAGCGTGGTTGAATCAGTACGTCATTCTCGACCCAATGGTAAAAACTCCTATTGGCAGCGATCGCTTTGAAGGCGAGGATGGCTCAACCGTTACCACCTTGTTTGGTTCTTACAACCGCTATTGCCATAAGGCTGGCAGCAAACCCAAAAATCATAACAACTTTTCGCCCGACCTGCTGGAAATGTGCCGCAGCGTTTTGGGCTGGGCAGTGGAGAAAGAATCTACCAAAACGGGTAAATTTATCCGGGGACTGAGGCTGAGGGTGGCTGGAGTTGATGATCTCATTCCCACCCATGATTACACCCTCGCTCAAAATATTTTCAAAGGTGACGGCACTGGTGACGGCTCAGGTGACGGCTCAGAACCCCCACTAGGTAAGGGATTAGAGGTAGGTGACGGCACTTTCCTAAATCCGCCAGAAAAAAAAGCGGAATTAGTTTTAGAGCCGGAGACTCCAAATGAAAATTATTTAAGAGGAGAAAAACTATCTCCACCACAGCCCGTTGAAAATGATTCGGCAATAAATAAAAGTGGATTGGGGTTTGAGCCGTCACCCAAGGTCAATGCCAGTTCTCATAATGGTTTTGAGCCGTCACCAGTGCCGTCACCAGTGCCGTCACCCAAAGTCACCACTCGCCAACCCGTTAAAGGAGATCGTGTGAGGCTTATTTCAAGCGGTGAAGTTTATCTGATCTCTTGGGTTTCCTGTGGCAGTGATAAAGTGCTTTTGGTTTCTGCCCTCACCGGAGAGCCGCTCACCAAGGCATCTAAGTTGCGTCCTGGCGCTGCGGCTGGTGGATTAAATCTTATTGATGTTAGTGAACTGGAGTTTTTGGATACTTAGGGCAACTAATAACAGGATCTCCGCACCAACTATCCCAACGTCGGCGATCGCTTTTAAGAGTTAGTTATGCTCTCATGGCAGAATCAGGATTGCTCCCGTTAAAACTGATAAGCAATTTTGATTGATTAGAGTGCGATCGCAACTTCCCTCGTAGTCATGCAAATGTACTACCAAATCCGATTGTAAAAATGTCACGGTCTAGCTGACCGATAGCTGTATTGTGCGTGTGTCAAGTATCAAGTGGAGACAGATGAGAAGAGTTTGCAATAGTTGGTAATGAGTGGGGTTTGGCGACGAGAGATTAAGGTTTTCGGGGTTTAGGCGAACAAAGTAGTATTAGGCGAACAAAGTAGTATTAGTGCGCGTAAAATATTCCCTATGAAAATCAATCGCTTCGGCAAGGCCGAAATCCTAAACCCTCAAGAGATAACCTTACTCTTTAGCGAGGGACTTGTTAAGCCCCGCGATCGCGCTTTGTTTGGGGTCTGCCTGTATGCCGCTGCCCGAATCAATGAAAGCTGCACTTTGCAGAAGGGGGATGTCATTGGCACAAGGGGCATTAGACCCAAGCTGATTATCAGAGCCTACAACACCAAGGGGGGGCAGGATACCAGAGAAATTCAAGTACATCCCAAACTGAAGGAATTTTTAGAAGAATATAGTATTGAGCTATCCGGCAGAAATCCGCATTTGTTCCCTGGTCGTCACGGGCTGGGGCATATCCATAAGGCCAGTGCTGACCGAATATTACGTGAGGCACTGCGGCGGGTCGATTTGGACGAAAAGGGAATGTCTTCCCACAGCTTTCGGCGGACGGCGTTAACGTGGATGAGTGATTCAGGAGTACCCCTGCGCCACATTCAATCTATCAGTGGTCATCGCTCTCTTGCAGCCCTGGAGCGATATTTGGGTGTGACTGAGCAGCAGAAAGAAAATGCCATCTCCACTTTGGTTTTTTAAGGAAGTATTGAATTATGAACGCTTACAAAAAATACATCACCATTACAGATCCAAAGCAAGTAATATTATGTGATTTACCTTTTCAAGCAGGACAGCGAGTAGAAATAATTATCTTAGCTGAGGAGAACCCCAGAGCAGACATTAGTAAAAAACTGAGAGATTTATTTGATAAAGCACAGTCGCTACCAGGAGTACAAGATATTACAGAAGCAGAAATAGCAGCAGAGATTGAAGCTTACCGACGCGGAGAATGAAAGTTGTTATTGACACGAATGTTTTAGTTTCTGCTGTCCTTAAGGGTAGAGTCCCAAGAGCAGTTATTCAGTTTATTTTTGATAATCCCGACTGGGAATGGATTGTTTCATTTGAAATTGTAGCGGAATATAAAGAGGTATTAAGTCGCCCGAAGTTTAAACTGACAGATGAAGTGAGAGCGTCATGGTTTGAAATTATTGATACATTTGCGACGCTAATTGATGTCAATGTGTCAATTGATTTTCCAAGAGACAGAAAAGATGCAAAGTTTTTAGCTTGTGCAGTAGCAGCCGAAGCAGATTTTTTGATTACGGGTGATTCGGATTTTAATCAGGCGCAAACTTTGCTAAATACAACGATTATTTCTGTGTCTTTATTTAACAAGTTAGTTTGCGATTGAATGAGACTCGCTCTCCAAGTCGGGAATTGGTAGTTAATCGACATTGAGCCGGAAAGGACTATTAACCAGGAACAAGCCGACATATTAGCGATCACTGCGTGTTAGACTGTCCACTGGATAGACTGGACACGTCCACTGGACACTATTATGACAGTAGAAATCGATCCGTTTCCCGTTGCTGCACTCCTTGATAGGTACAATCTTGGGAAGCAAGCGGTTTACAACCGAATAGACGCGCTCGACATTAAGACATTCAAGCAGGGGAATAAGTCTTACATCACTGCGTCGGATGTGGAATTGCTCGATCAGCTGCATGACCATATCAGCGCTGGGGGGAAAATGGATGATTTCAAATCCCCTAAAACTGAATTAGTGAACAGTCCACTGGACAGACTAGACACATCCAGTAGACTAGTGGACAGACTGGACACGACCACTGGACAACCAGACTTGGCACTTGGGGAGGTGGTTCAGTTGGTGGAAGCGATCGCCCGTCACCTCCGCCCCGCCGAGCCACTACAGCACCTCAAGGCATTGGAAGAAGCTGCTGCGGCTGGCTGGCTGTTATCGTCTTCTGAAGTGGAGGGGCTGATTAGGTGTAAGCCCAGAGTGAAGAGTGGAGAGAGTCAGTTTACTCGTGGGTCGTTCAGTTTTGTCAGGTCTGGCAAGATTGGGAATCAGTCAGGCTGGAAGGTAGTAAGAGTCAATTAGGTGTTCAGCCGGGATACCCGCAAGTGCGATTCGTTCTGCTGTATAATTAGAAAGTATAGTCGTATTAGAGGTAAACCAATATTATGGCTTTTTTTCAAAGTATTGCCGTCAGGCTTGGTACTCAAAAGTTTCTTGAGTGGGTTGGGATTGATCCTGCAACAGCAGGTTGGGTCGGATCTGGTACGAGTCTATTGACCGCAATTCTCACGGCTGATCCCCACGGTCATTTCATGAGTGAGCTGATGGCTCGAGATATGCTGCATCCCACTGTCGCTCATGGAGCTAGCCAGCTAGCCAGTCACACCGTCGCTCATGGAACCAGTCAGCTTGCCAGTCACACCGTCGCTCATGGAACCAGTCAGCTTGCCAGTCACACTGTTACCCACGGGTGGCGTTGCTGATTGCAGTATGAATTAAGGAGAAACAGGAATAGAACGGTACTTTAAATAATGTTGTCTTTCTAAAGCTGTAATTGCTTTCTTAATCCGCTCAAATCGAGGGATTTTATCTTGTTCAGTATCCTTGGCTCTTGGTCTTGGCATACACAGGCACAATAATCTACAGCGGTTCTCAGTTGGGTGCAATATAGTAACAGCAGTGGGTGAACCATCCAATAATGTCTTTTTTAGTTACTGCATTGAGGGCATTTGTAATGGCCTCGTCTAACTCAAGATATGTTCTAGCAGCTTGCGATGCCTGCGGCGGGCTACGCCTACGCAAAAACTCTTTCACCTTCGACCAACAGTTTTCAATCGGAGAAAAATCAGGAGAATAAGGAGATAAGTATACCAGCCTTGCTCCAACAGCTTCAATGGCTTTTTTTATACCTGTAACCTTGTGAAAACTGAAGTTGTCCATGACTACACAAGCTCCTGGCCAAAGACTTGGAACCAAAACTTGAGTGACATAGGTTTGAAAAGCCGATGCATTGGTACCACCAGTAAAAGTTATAGCACGCGTGCGAGTAGCATTGGAACAAAAATGTACGCTAACGACTGATTCCTGTGATAACGATAAAATTTTTACCTTCTTCAATGCCTCTTTCTGACCGATAATTCAGGCTTTGAGCGTATTTTTCCTGTGATAAGAATCTTTATCACAGGAATAGACAGGTTTTAGTGCAACGACTCAAACTCAGTGACAGCAGGCATCTTGGGCTTAACGTACATTCCTGTTCCAATGCTACTCACGGGCGGTAATCTATTGGATGCTGGCGCAGATATCGTCACGATAGCGAAACTTGCAGGTCATGCGTCATCAAGTACTACAAGTAAGTATGATCGGCGGGGGGAAGCAGCGAAGAAACGGGCGATTGATTTGCTGAATGTGCCTTACAGTAGGCGG
>NZ_WBKM01000234.1 GCF_015714725.1 Nostoc sp. WHI | reverse complement strand
AATAAATTTATTTATGCCCAAAAGCAAAAATATTTATTTTTCGTGCTACGCATCTCGAAATAATGCGTCCAAGTTTTCAGAGCAAATAAATTTATTTATGGGGTTTCCCCTCTGCTCCCTGCAAGAACTGCCCCTTTTCCTCTTCGTTGACCAATATCCGCTCAGTTCATGCTTTAGAGGTTCAGGTTTGCCAAGTCCAGTAAATGGTTGACGAACAATATCGTTAATCAGGGTGATAATCTTACGATGAATTTTCTTATCTTGTGCTGCCCAGTCGTTGAATTGTTCAAATGCCTCAAGAGCGAATGTTATATTCTTTATTCCATTCCTCAGGCGTAAAACTGACCAAGTTGGTCTTTGTTTCAATGTTTTCAATAGCCGTATTTGTTCCATCAAGGATTAGCTTTTATTCTTCAGTTTTGTTTAAGTCCTGTTATTCCCCTTATCTCCCCACTCCCCTATCCCGATTTATGATCCAAACGAGTCGCTTGCTCTAGGGCAGCTTTTTCTCTGGCTCGGCGAGCATAAGGTTGTAATTGAGTGCGATCGCAACTTGTTAAAATACTCAAGTTTTCTAAACTGATCCCCCGCATTAACATTTCTACACGCCAGGTTTGTTGTGCTTGTGCTGTGGCTGGCGTTTGTCCTTGGGGAGTTAACAATCCCTCACTCCATACTTGCCAACGTGTCTCAAGCTCTGATTCGGAGAGCGGTTTGCCTGTTTCATTCAAAAACATGGCTGTTTGAGCATCCTTACGGCTTTTTAGCCATTTAATCAGAGGATTATTCGTAAAAGAGCCGTAGCGTTTGCCCAAAATCCACTGATTCACAGGTACTTGACGGACAAATCCAGGGATTGTGATTTGCAGAAAGTGTCCTTGAGTCTCGTAGATTTGGTGCGATCGCTCCAAGCTAATTATTTCAGTAGCGGATAATCCAGCCCCAAATAACACATAAGCCAAGGCATAATCTCGGATTCCCAATTTCCTGGCTTGTTGCAGAATTTCGTGAACTAAACTAGCAGGCAAATCAGCTACTTCTGTGGTAGTCAACCCTCTTTGGAAGGAGTTTGTTGCTGATTCTGCTGAAGCTGACATCGCTCCATGTAAAAACAATTCCACCAAATTTTCGAGAAAATCATCCCGATCCTCCCAAAGTTCGTGAAATTCACTGGTGAACTCAATTACCGCATATCCCAAGATCATCCCATTCAACAAACTGGCTAATTTTTCTGCCGTTAAGTAGGTGTTTAAGTGTCCCTGCTGGATTACAGTAGCTAAATACTGAGCTACATAACGGTTTGCCTCTGTTACTCCCCTGCCTAGTGCGCGGCGATTTTCTGCCGGGAATTGGTCGGCTTCACCTACCACAGACCGGACGAACTCTGGCACTCGTTCTAGTGCATGCAAGCTATCACTTGCATAATCTTTAAGAGCTTGGTAAACATTGCCGGGAGGCGTTGCCCGCCGCACCAGCGATTCACCCAAATTCTTAAAAGCTGCGGACTCTTCCAGCACAGCCAAAAGTAGCCCATGCTTATTGCCAAAATTCCGAAATAGAGTCACTTCGTTGACTTCGGCTTTTTCAGCAATTTGGCGGGTTGTAGTGGCGCTGACTCCCTGAGCAGAAAACAACTCAAGTGCAGCTTGAATCAAGCGTTGACGAGTGGAAAAAAGTTGAGACGACATAGAAAAATGCAAGTGGCACTTGCAAGGGGATCAGAATCCTGCTAGGATAACAAATGTAAGTGACACTTGCTTTACTCTACTGTAACGAATCGGTGTACAGGTTGGGAAAATCCCTTGGGGGATGGCATCCGAGAAAAAGCAAATTCCTTCATCATCCATCAACAGGAATTTTTATGACCGCAAATTTTGGGGCGATCGCCCCTGAGAGAGGCAACTCACCTCAACTCAGTTGGACGAATGTAGTATTTTTTGCTGCATTTCATGCCTTAGCACTTCTGGCTCCTTGGTTTTTTTCCTGGTCAGCATTAGGTTTGCTAGTGTTTCTCCACTGGTTATTTGGGAGCATTGGTATTTGCCTGGGATATCACCGACTACTGAGCCATCGCAGTTTCCAAGTTCCCAAGTGGTTAGAGTATGCGATCGCCCTGATTGGAGCGCTGGCTTTGCAAGGGGGGCCAATTTTTTGGGTAGGTGGACACCGCCAGCATCACGCCCACACCGAAGACATTAATTTAGACCCCTATTCTGCTCAAAGAGGATTTTGGTGGAGCCATATACTGTGGATTTTCTACCCGCGTCCAGAATTTTTTGACTATGACACCTATAAAAAATATGCCCCTGACCTAGCAAGACAACCCTTTTATTGCTGGTTGGATCGCTACTTCTTGCTATTGCAAATACCCTTCGGGCTGCTGCTTTATGCCTTAGGAGGATGGTCTTTTGTATTCTACGGAGTGTTTCTCAGGTGTGTCTTGCTTTGGCACTCAACCTGGTTTGTGAACTCAGCATCACATCTGTGGGGTTATCGCACCTTTGATGCCAATGATGGCGCTCGTAATCTTTGGTGGGTATCCATCCTAACCTATGGAGAAGGATGGCACAACAACCATCATACTTATCCCCACATGGCGAAATCTGGGTTGTCTTGGTGGGAGATTGATGTTACTTGGTGGAGCATCCTAGTTTTGCAGACCTTGGGTTTAGCTAAAAAAGTTGTCTCGCGTCCCCCTCAAGGTGCAACTCACGGCTAAATTGCAACTAAACCATTATGAATTTGCTATGCCGACTGCTGATTTGCCGTCGGCTTACTAATTTTTAGAAGTCGATGAGCTTTTGAGATTGTCTAGTCTGAGGGCGCAGCTGATGAATCGCCCGCGATCGCTGTGGTAGATTTTTAACTGTGCTGTCTACTCGCCCCATCTCCTCAATATCCACACTATGAACATCGACCGATTGCAGGAACTTAAGAAAAAACTGACGGATGAAGCAGACTTGTCCCATATCTGGTTATTTTATATGGATCATTTTGCGGATCAGCCGGAATTCACCGACCTGGGTGAGCCTGCCTATAATGAATACCTAAATGCTGTCCTCTACAAAACTTGTCAGCAGATGTTTGGCAGGGAAATAAAGATTACTGACTTTTTGCTGATCTACATAGCTCCGTATCATTTATTTCATGGAGCTTTCCAAGTTGGAGGACGTATTGGGGGTGTGATTTATTTCGAGGAGATAAAAATTGGGTTACTTGCAGTGTCGGTGGATTATCCCTCTACCGATGTGGTTAAGTATTCACGTTTTTCTTTTATGATTCAACAGTCGGCATCTAATCACAATGATCGCAATTGAGAGAAGCACAAGGTATAAATGTTTCCAAAAAGTGCGATTGCATTTCTGGACAGGGCAGCCGCAGTTCTCAATTGCCGGTTGTTAGAACGAGGTTTTGTTGGGTTGCAACAAGACGAGCCGATTTCTCAAGGGCAGTGACTCTCACGAAAATACTCTACTGATTTATTCATCTTAATAGAGTATGTAAATTTACATTTATTATCTGCCATAAAGATTTATTTTATACAATATTAGGTATTTATCCTCTGTATAAGTACTGCAAATTTTGATTATAGCGATCGCTCCTTAACCTACTCTCATCACTGCCGCTATCTCCTGATATCCCTTGACAACATAAGTCATATTCGGGCATTGCCGCTACCCAAAAGACAATCAACTTCTCATTTTCGCCTTTGTATGCAGAGAAGAAAAAATGGTTGTTTTGAGCAACTATCCCCTGAATAGGTTATTGGAAGGGCTACACTGATCAAGTTGTATCAACGCCAAATCAAGCTGGCTCTTGTCCCCGAAAAAAGACAAACTTTCCGGCAAAATGTCTCGGATTTATTGATAACTGACTGTATTGTGGGATATCTGTTCTTTGTGGAGAGCCAAATATTTCACACCATGCTTCATACAAGGGCGATCGCTTGCCTACTATCATGCGATTGGCGTTCGGGAAATGAATGTATTTTAACTAGCAGTACGGACTTAATACCTAAAAGCCTTGATAAAGACACATTTTCGTCTACGTTACAGTAGATTTTGGTCGCTTCAGGCTTTAACATTAGGGGCAAAAAACTTTTGCAAGAGAACTAAAATATCTGCAATTTTAGGCTGCAAAATACGGATAACAGTGATATTTTTGCAACTGATGGGCGAGAGCCAATAGTCTGTATGTAGCACTTGAGTTACTGTTAGATTGGCGAGATTAGCGAAAGATACAGAAAACCAATCTAATTTTTGAAATACTAATCCTGGCAACCAGTCAGGCAATTTTGCTATTGGGCAACAGCATGAATTGGTTTAGTTGTAATTCGTGCTTTATAGCTTAACAGAGATTGGTTAATTAAGAGTTGGGGGGTGTGGAATCTCTGTACTAACTTAAATGTGACCGCTATATTTATCTAACAGTGCTTCCAACAAAGTCGCGTGAATTCCGAAAAGGTAATTCACTAATTTTGCCTGCAAATATTAATTTTATTCCAGAGCTATTCCAATGAAGACACTTCCGATTAGTAGATACAGATTTTTCCAAAAGCTCCAGCCTTTATCTCTATTAAAAAAAATCACTGGTAAGTCGGTTACTGGTTGTTTGCAGGTATTTAGTACGTCAGGTTCTTGGTCAATATATATGGACGAAGGTAAACTGATTTATGCCTGCTACTCAGAGAAAATGTTTGAACCGCTTTACAGAAATTTGCAACACTTGAGTCAGCAAATTTCTACTCTCCCTTGCGGAATTGACGAACAGTTGCGGGCGATATTTGAAACTGGTATTGAAAATCAGGCAATACCGAATCCAGATTATCTGGCTATTTGCTGGTTAGTTAATCAGAAATATATTAGTCCCTCTCAAGCGGCAATCCTAATAGAGCATTTGGCGCTAGAAGTTCTAGAATCATTTCTGAGCTTAGAACAGGGGAGTTATGAATTTATTCCTGAAAGCTTTCTGGATGACATGCCAAAGTTTTGTCATCTAAATCTCCGCTTACTGGTTGAACAATGTCAAACACCCCGAAGCGTTGGCGTTCGCGTTAGCGTCTCTGAAAGAGAAGTCTCTCGTAGAGCATCGCCAACTTCTCAATCGCACCCCTCAGAATTATTCCAAATAAATCAGCTACAACCTCAAGCCAAAACTACACTAAAGTTGCCTAGAACAAACGGCTATAAACCAGCAGCCTATTCTATGAATACTAATGCTCATAGAGGTCAGCGAATCATTCAACCGCCTGCTGAGAAAAAAATCTACACAATCTTCTGTATTGATGACAATCCTATGGTATTAAATGCTATTAAAAGTTATTTAGATGAGCAAACATTTTCTTTTGTCGGTGTTACCGACTCTTTGAAAGCTTTGATGCAGATTATCCACACAAAACCCGATATAATTTTGTTAGATATTTCGATGCCTAATTTAGATGGATATGAACTATGTTCTTTACTACGTAAACACACACACTTTAAAAATACACCTGTAATTATGGTGTCAGAAAAATCAAGATTTATAGATAGAGCAAAAGCCAAGATAGTCAGAGCATCAGGCTATTTAACCAAGCCTTTTACACAAGGGGATCTACTAAGAGTATTATTTAAACATATTGTTTAAGTTTTTAATAGATAAAATAACTACCTTATTGACTTTAGTTTTACTTTAAACAAGCTTTGCATCAATCATCAAATTGGACGACATGCAGATAAAATACTGTGCATCTTCACTACTTGTCCAATTACTGCGATCGCAGGCGCACCAAATCCAGTTTGCTCTACCTGTGTGACAATTGTCTTTAAGGTTCCAATCAATTCTTCTTGTTCTGGCCGCGTACCCCAGCGCACCAAAGCAATTGGCGTTTCTAAACTCAACCCAGATGTACTTAATTGTTCCACAATGTAAGGCAGATTGTGAATTCCCATATAAATTACAATGGTTTCGGAACCATGAGCGATCGCATTCCAATTTACTATTGGTCTATATTTACCCGCAGCTTCATGACCAGTAACAAATGTTACTGATGAACTATACAGCCGATGAGTCAAAGGAATACCTGCATAAGCTGCTGCTGCAATCCCCGAAGTAATACCTGGTACAACTTCCGTTGATATTCCAGCTTTTACTAATTCTTCCATCTCTTCGCCACCGCGACCAAAAATAAACGGATCACCACCCTTTAGCCGCACCACAATTGCATTATTCTGCGCTTTATCAATTAGCAATTGAGTTGTTTCTGACTGCAACAACGAATGTCTCCCTGCACGCTTACCAGCATTAATTTGCTCGGCTTGGGGATTAATCATTGCCAGAATTGCCGGACTCACTAAGGCATCATAGATGACTACATCTGCACATTCCAATAAACCTTTAGCCTTTAAGGTTATTAGTCCTGGATCTCCTGGCCCTGCACCTACTAAATAAACCTTTCCCAAATACTTGTTCTCCTGTTTTTCTGTGTGGTTCATCTATCTGTTAAATCCCAAATTAGCTCGGCTAATTCTGCACTTGCTCCCAAGGGTTGCGCCAACTGGAAAGTCACCGCAGAAAATTGTAATTTTAGCTCTTCTATTGAGGCAGCGATCGCATCGGTTATTCCACCAGCGAATAAAAAGTATGGCAAAATTGCAATTTCCCGATAACCGGCAGCTACCAACTCTTTCACCCGTGATTCTAAACTAGGAGGCCCAGCCCAATAAGCAGCCACTGCTCCCAAACTCGCCGCCATTGCTTCCACAGTTTCTTGTGAACCTGAGCGACGGCTACCATGAGCTAATAAAATCCATGCTTCTGTTTTTATAGCAGCTATTTGCTTTGCCAGCAATTTTTCTAAATTGGGGTGAGAGCCTAAGTATGGTTGCAACTCAATGATGATATCTTGACCAATAGCCTGTTGTGCTAGTGCTACTTCGGCGGGAATATCTGTCATTACATGCACTCCCGGCAGCAGAAATAGCGGTACAATTTTGAGATTATTCTCGTTTTGAGAGACTCTGCCATTGCAAAAAGCGCTCTTGGCAAATTGTTGAATCTGCTCGTGTAAAGCCTGAGAACTCATTTCCAAAGCAGCTATACCAACCAGATGTTCACTATTTGGCAATTTGTTAGATACCAGTTTTGCTAGTTCCTGCATAGCAATTTCTGGGCGGCGATCGCGACTTCCGTGAGATACTAATAGATAGGCAGATGACATTGGCAAAGCTTGAACTCTCAATTACTAATTCTCATATTTTACTTAAGATTAAGCTGGTGGTAATAGGTACTCTGGTGATTATTGAAACTATTATCAATTACTAAATACAAATATTTTGAATCACTTTTAACTTCTTCCTCTGCTGCTTCCCTTATTGCTCTTCGGCAGTGTAAGTATAAAATTGAGCAAAAGCTCCTACGGTTTCAAATTTGTAAGAAGGTATCCAAGAATTTATTTTTAAATCTGTACGGTAAATACTAAAAATAATGTAGTTTTGTCTTACTGTAGTCCTGGCAATAATTTCTTGGATTTGCGGGTTAGCAGAGTCAACCAACTTATCACAATTAAAACGGATTAAATTTTCTATAAGATTCGTTGTTTTTTTGCATACATCGGTTTTTAAGTATTTTGTCAGCCGTTGCACTGCATATTCTTCATATTCAACCTGACTGGGATTAGTCTTTGCCATTGTCACACCCAAGGCTGCGAGTCCTGCTGCTGCTCCAGTATATGCAATGATGGTTAAGGGTTTCATGTTTGCCAAGTAAAATTCATTGTAATCCTTAGATTCCAGAGACTCTAAATCAACTGAGTCCGTTCCTTGAACAAAAACTCTTGATCGCTTGCCAAATAATTGCTATAATTGAGATTGTTGAATGGCGAGCGTAGCCAAGTGGTTAAGGCAGTGGTTTGTGGTACCACCATTCGCGGGTTCGATTCCCGTCGTTCGCCCTACATAATTTCATAGTGATCCATAATTTGTTATAGAAGGTGAGTTGTGGTTTTGAAAGATCATAACCATTACTTTAGCAAGTATCTGCCCTCTACAAGTTAATGATTTGGAAGAGCCGCTAATGCACTATGATTTATCAGATTATCTTATAAGTAGTTTGATGTATATAAGGAAATCTACTTGCTTAATAAAAATTAAGTGTGTCATCTGCACTTACAGCGTTTTTCAGGTAGATGAAGTACACAGTAGGAGCATAGCAGTGCTGTGCCCTTAAGATCATCTGTACCTCACCAACTTGTAATGTGCTGTATCTTTTACAATACCTAAGCAACGCCGATAGTGCAGAAAGTTTGATCAGTTAAATTACCCAACAAAACTTTTGAAAGAATAATGCTCAATTGCCTTAGAGGTTGTTTGAAAAGTGGTTGGCTGTGATTTTAGGCAGTTATTGATATTGATCCTCCCTAACCCCCCTTTTTAAGGGGGGAACCGGAATCAAAGTCCCTCTTTTTAAGGGGAGCCAGTGGGGTCTTGGGGGTTTCCCCTATGAGCAACTGGCGTGGATTTAGGGGGATCTAAAACGTTTTGCTACCAATAAGAGGACTTTTCAAACATCCTCTTAGATTAACTAAATTGAATATCTTTAAGATCGCGGGCAATCTTGGCTAGGTTGTTCTTTCCCCAAGCAATTGTAGCATCGTATTGTGCTTTTTCATTGCTGAAATCCAAAGGGCCAAAAACTTCTATTTCTGGCTTGCAATAATAAATTGTGTCTGCAAAAGCTTGTCCAGAATTTTGATTTTTGATGTCTTTAAGGAAGTTTATTGTCCAGTTTTCCATAATCTCTAACGGATTCTCTCCTGAATTGTCCTCTTCTGCAAGAGTACCATTACTATTAGCTAGATTAATTCGTTCCAGTGGCACTGGTTCGGTCTTGACGAATTTGGGAGAGATAATGTAAATTTTATCAAACTTACTAAATTTGCTGACATAAGTCTCGAAAAACTCTCGATAACCAGCGAAAACCATATTACTTACGCCAAATCCTCCATCAAGAAATTTAGCATCGGTACCGTCTGCCATCTTAATAGAAGAAGATTGGGAACTGTCTTTGTAATAAAGTTTTTGCGGTGGAAAAATCTTTGGAATAGCAGTAGAACACATTAACGAAGAAACCAATTCAAGGTCAGCCTGGTGCGCTTTAATATTTGTAGAAATCTTCAAGTCACCGCTTGGAAGTAGTTCAGCAAATTCTGAAATATTTGTCAGCCAATAGTTTTTACTTGCATCTTTACCGGCATATCTTATAACAATTGCGCTCTTAAACGGCAAATTTTGGATCAGTTTGTAACCTACCTTCTCAGTGATTTGTGTTAATAGAGCACTGAGCGGTTCGGTGTTGAAAAAGCCTCCTTCTAGGTCACCATAGATTTGCGCTGTGGTCATAGGGAAGAGAATATTTTCCTTAAACTCAGTCCATGAAAGTGTTGGAGACTCACAAAAAGCGGCATTGAAAGCAAAGGACATTAGCGCTCCCGAACTCAGCCCACCAACGAATGTCACATCTTTAGTATCTAATATGCCTGGTACATCAGGAATATTACCGAGTAGTAAGTCTAAAATTCCCGCTTCTTGGGCGATAAGTGAAGCGGCTCCATTGAACAAAATTGCAGTTGACATTGTTTACTTCCTTATTTACTGGTGTTAAAAGTTTTAGCAGCTAAATTGAACATGAGTAACAATACAACACAAGGACAGTTAAGACACCTAGTATTTCAAATCTAGCTTGGCTTATCAATTGTTCCTTGACCTTTATGTGTTGCATATATTGCTAAAACAATGCTTTTTCTTGTGATTGAAAGAAAGCATTACTATCTATAAATAAAATATTATTAAAAAAAATACAAGGACAGTTAAGACCGTTAAGACCGTTAAGCAAACATTTAAATAACCTTCATAAAGCTATTAAGCAGCTTTATACTAACTTTATAATGTCTACTAACCTCGACTGTGCAATGGAGATAATCCACAATCGCTTTTAAAACCATTGATAAGTTTCGGCTGTGGCAAAAAAAGTAAGAAATTTGGGGCTAGATTTTCTTACTTTTGGAAGTAATGAAGTTATTTTCTAACATCTATCAAAAGAAATAAAAATTGTATTCCTTTAGTTAGAGCCAAAAATACTGAGTCATAGATACTTTAAGTAAAGTAGAACATGATTTAAGTGCCTGCTGAAAAGTTGATACTTATAGCTACACAGATAAATATAATTTATCTGTGTTATTTCGTGTTTATATGTGGTCTGAGAAAAGGTAGAGACTTATTTGTCTCGCTTTGAAAGTCAACAATGCAAACGTCGTCATCTAGTGGAGTTGCCATGTCTGAATTGCTTCAAGCAGTCTTAGATAGTGAAGAAAAAAGTGATTTGCGTTCCTTTATTAGTGAATTACGCCAACAAGAAAAGAAGTACTTGCTGCGAAACGACATACTTAATGTATATAGTGAGTATTGCTCAAAATCTCAGAAATCTGAGGCTTTTTATACTACCTCTGAGTTAGGCAAACTGATTTACTATACTCAGGAAATTATTCAAGAGGACTCAAACTTCTGCTTTATCATTCGTTCTAAAATTGCCAGTCAAGAAGTTTATTGGTTGACATCCGACTTGAGCATTGAGGCGATGACGGTGCAGGATTTGCTAGATTTGCGCGATCGCTTGGTGAACAAATTTCATCCTAATGAGGGCGACCTGCTAGAATTGGACTTCGGCCCGTTTTATGACTACAGCCCAGCAATCCGCGATCCCAAAAATATTGGTAAGGGGGTGCAGTTTCTTAACCGCTATTTATCCAGCCAACTATTTCAAGACTCCAAACAATTGCTAGACAGCTTGTTTAATTTCTTGCGTCTGCACCAATACAACGGCGTTCAGCTGCTGATTAATGATCGCATTCAATCACAGCAGCAACTTTCTGAGCAAGTTAAGAAAGCCATAACTTTTGTTAACAATCGCCCCGACGATGAAACCTACGAAAAATTCCGGTTCCAATTGCAGACAATGGGTTTTGAACCGGGATGGGGTAACATTGCAAGGCGAGTCCGGGAAACCCTAAATATTCTCGATGAATTGATTGATTCTCCCGATCCTCAAACCCTAGAAGCCTTCATTTCTCGCATCCCGATGATTTTTAAAATCGTCTTGGTGTCAATTCACGGTTGGTTTGGGCAAGAGGGAGTTTTGGGGCGTCCCGATACTGGCGGTCAGGTAGTTTATGTCCTTGACCAGGCAAAGAGTCTAGAAAAGCAGCTACAAGAAGATGTCCTGCTAGCTGGTTTAGAGGGATTGAATGTCCAGCCAAAGGTGATTATTCTCACCCGCTTGATTCCCAATAGTGATGGCACCCTTTGTAACCAACGGCTAGAAAAAGTCCACGGTACTGAAAACGCCTGGATTTTGCGAGTACCTTTACGGGAATTCAATCCCAAGATGACGCAAAATTGGATTTCCCGGTTTGAGTTTTGGCCTTACCTAGAAACCTACGCCATTGATTCAGAAAGAGAACTGCTAGCAGAATTTCAAGGTAGACCAGACTTAATTGTGGGTAATTATACTGATGGAAATCTAGTAGCGTTTTTGCTGGCGCGACGGCTGAAAGTTACTCAATGTAATGTTGCCCATGCGTTGGAAAAATCTAAATACTTGTTCAGTAACCTCTACTGGCAAGATTTGGAGGATAAATATCATTTTTCCTTGCAATTCACTGCTGATTTGCTGGCAATGAATGCTGCCAATTTCATCATTAGCAGCACCTACCAAGAAATTGTCGGGACACCGGATAGTGTAGGACAGTACGAGTCTTATAAATGCTTCACCATGCCGGAGTTGTACCATGTGACGAATGGGATTGAACTATTTAGTCCTAAATTTAATGTCGTACCGCCTGGAGTAAACGAGAATTACTATTTTCCTTACTCGCAGACTCAAGACAGAGTGGAGAGCGATCGCCAACGCCTTGCAGAAATACTCTTTACCCTGGAAGACCCCGCGCAAATCTTTGGCAAACTTGACGATCCTAGCAAGCGTCCTCTCTTCTCAATGGCGCGTCTTGATCGGATCAAAAACCTCACAGGTTTAGCTGAATGCTTTGGTCAAAATAAAGAATTACAAGAACATTGCAACTTAATTTTGGTAGCGGGTAAGTTGCGTGTAGAAGAATCAGGCGACAATGAAGAACGCGACGAAATTATCAAACTCTACCAAATAATTGACCAGTACAATCTCCACGGAAAGATTCGTTGGTTGGGTGTACGCCTGTCTAAAACTGATTCTGGTGAAATTTACCGAGTAATTGCCGATCATCAGGGAATTTTTGTACAACCAGCTTTATTTGAAGCTTTTGGTTTGACAATTTTAGAGGCGATGGTTTCAGGATTACCGACTTTTGCCACACAGTTTGGTGGGCCACTGGAGATTATTCAAGATAAAGTTAATGGCTTTTACATTAACCCAACGAATTTAGACGAGACAGCCACAAAAGTTGTAGAATTTATCATCAAGTGCGAACAGAACCCTAACTATTGGAATGAAATCTCCCAGCGAGGAATTGACCGGGTTTGCAGCACTTATACTTGGAAAATTCATACTACCAAGCTGTTATCATTAGCACGGATTTATGGCTTCTGGAACTTTACCTCGAAGGAGAACCGGGAAGATTTGTTGCGCTATATTGAGGCTTTATTCTATTTAATTTACAAGCCAAGAGCGCAACAGCTATTAGAGCAACACAAGTACCGATAATCAGTTAGAAGGGATAAGCTATTCCATCTTTAACTCAATGCGTTTAGGTTGAAGATTTTTGGTATGTAGAGACGTTGCAATCCAACGTCTCTACAAAGGATTTTTGGCTTAATCCAAGCCTATTGACATTTAGCGCGCATCATTTCCGGGCTAGATGAGCTAAATTACAATTATTATTAAGTCTATTTGTCAAACAAGTAGCCCAAAAGCTTAAAAATCAGGAGATCATTCCGTGAGGGATCTAACCAGTGACCAGTGACAGCCAACTATCAAGGATTGTTTTGAAGGGCTTTAAGTCTATTGCTGAATGTGACCTTAAGCTTTTGAAACTAAACATACTTATTGGATGTAATGGTGCAGGTAAATCTAACTTCATAGGCTTCTTTCACATGGTTCAGCAGATGATTGAAATGAATCTGCAAGTTTTAGTAAGCCGCCAGGGTGGTCCCGATGCGATCTTGCATTTTGGCCGTAAAACAACTGAGCAATTAGAGATTGGGCTTTATTTTGGAAAGAATGGGTATCTTGCTACGCTTGAACCAACTCAAGACAACCGTCTGATGTTTTCCAAAGAGTCTTTTTGGTGGGACATGAGGGGTGAGTATGAAATCGGTAGTGGTCATTTTGAGACTAATGCTTTACGGGGTAGCGGAACAAGAATTGACAAGTACATATTACCCACGATGCGGCAGTGGCGGGTTTATCATTTCCACGACACAAGCGACAGCGCTTATGTGAAGCAATCACACAGGATTAATGATAATGCTTACTTGCGTTCTGATGCACGCAATCTTGCAGCTTTCCTATATTTATTAAGTGAAAATTATTCGGAATCTTATCGGCGAATTGTCAAAACAATTCGACTTGTTGCTCCTTTCTTTGGTGATTTCTATCTACGTCCTTCTCTACAAAACAATGAGGTGATCGAGTTGGAATGGGTCGAGCAAGGTCAGGATATTCCGTTTAAAGCTCATCTTCTTTCGGATGGAACACTTCGTTTTATATGCCTGGTCACTGTCTTTTTACAACCCACTTCTCTTCAACCCGAAACCATTTTGGTTGATGAACCTGAGCTAGGTCTTCACCCGTATGCAATTACTGTTCTTGCATCGTTAATGCGCTCCGTCGCCAGAGAAAAACAAGTTATTGTTTCAACTCAGTCGGTTGAACTGCTCAATGAATTTAGCGCGGAAGATGTAATTGTTGTGGATCGTGATGATGGTAAATCATTACTCCGAAGATTGAATGAGGATGATTTACACGAGTGGCTTGAAGATTATAGCTTAGGAGAACTGTGGAAGAAGAATATTCTTGGCGGGAGACCTTCACGATGATCCGAATACACGTTTTTGTAGAAGGACAGACGGAAGAAACTTTTGTAAAAGAAGTACTCTGCGAGCATCTTCAGCGAAAAGACATATACCTCAACCCCATTCTTGTGCGAACTAGCTCAACAAGTAAGGGCGGTGTAGTGAGCTATGCAAAGATCAAGCCGCAATTGAATCGTAAATGCCTTGAGGATGGTTCGGCGTTCGTCACTACAATGTTTGATTTATATCGATTGCCAAATGATTTTCCTGGAAGCAGTTCTCAGGCTAGTACGAATGACCCATTTCAGAAAGCTGAATATCTTGAGCAGCAAATGAGCGCAGACATTCAACACCAAAACTTTCTCCCCAATCTACTGGTTCATGAGTTTGAGGGACTCCTGTACAGCAATCCACAAGCTTTTCTCCAATGGTTTGATCAAAGCACAGTAGATAGTTTACAGGCAGATCGTAACTTATTCCTTTCACCTGAACATATTAATGAAGATCCGACAACAGCCCCATCCAAACGAATTATCAAATGTTGCCTTGGATATGAAAAGCCATTACATGGCTCCTTGATTGCAATGGATATTGGGTTGGATACAATACGTCGGCAGTGCCAGCATTTCAATCAATGGTTAACGCGTCTTGAAAATATCAGAGGTGGTAAGGGTTGAAGAGAATATGTTACCCTCAAAAGACAGTAGAAATGTTACTTATGTACTCCATATTTTAGAAAGTTTCCAGCATTATTACTAATTTATAAAAGTGATTTTTTCTTAGATTTTTACAAATAAATCAGTAATTATGAATAATACGAAGATGGACAAAAATATTTACAGTCATTGCGAAGGTCGTGAAGCAATCCCAGCCCTTGCGATTGCTTCATTCCGCTTTGCTCCATTCGCAATGACATTGTGTAATTAATTTTGTCCGATTACTTACAAAGTTTCATAATTCCTAATTCCTAACTAAATTGTCAACGTATGCCAGGTTCGTTGACCAACTATTCCATCCACTGCTAAATTCCGCTGGTTTTGAAAGGCTTTCACAGCAGTCTCTGTCAGCGCCCCAAAAATCCCATCTACTTTAACGGCATAACCGTTAGACACTAACAGCCGTTGTAATGCTCTGACACCAACACCAGAGTTACCGAAATAGAGAGTCGGTAAAGGTTGGCTACTAAACTTCTGGAACCGTCCTGTAGCCTTTGTATGGACTTTACCCCTGGACTGAGAATACTTCTTGGACTTACCTAAGTTAGAAGAAGCTAGGAACTGATTATTTTTGCTGATTTTCTTAAGTATATCTTCTTTCTCTAGTGCGATCGCTGAGGAAGAAGCCTGGAAAGT
Source organism: Nostoc sp. WHI (assembly GCF_015714725.1). Lineage (GTDB taxonomy): Bacteria > Cyanobacteriota > Cyanobacteriia > Cyanobacteriales > Nostocaceae > Nostoc. The sequence goes on along the minus strand of NZ_WBKM01000234.1, from coordinate 35,252 downwards.
TCCATCTATCTGCATGAATTCAGGTGGTGTGACTTGGGCAGTTATCTCTAACTGACTCTGTATTGACTGGTTTACATCATTTTCCATCTGAAATAATTGCTGCTGTGGCAAATTCAGCCCAGATGCTTGTCTTATTTTGAACACGCCCGTCATCATTAGGCCAATTTCAGTCATTGTAGTTCGTTTCACTTAAACCAATATTTCTTTTAACAATCAACAGTAGTGCTGTCCAGGATAGGCATACTGACCAAATAAAAATCGTCTATTAATTTTTTCAGATAATGTTGCATAGTCTTGAATTTTAACTAAAGTTTAAACTACTGCATGACAAAATTACTCAGGGCTACTGAACACAATGTCTGTGTAATTTTCTTACTTAATCTGTGTTAATTTTTATATCAGTTTTAAATGTTGAGAAAAGAGGCACCTTGATAAAATACGCGTAAGCGTAGCCTGACCTTAGACATCGCTTAGTACAATCAGTTACGGATACTAAAAAACTTTTTATTTTTTCTCATCTTGCCACAAAGCAATGCCACCTAATAAACCAGTGATATTAGGGATGAGTTTCACATTTAACGGTAGTTGGAAATTCACTCTTACAGCTTCACCACCGCCAATGTAAAGGTAATCATAATTGAACAGACGTTGCAAGGATGCGATCGCCTTTTCTAAACGCCTGTTCCATCTTTTGTCGCCAATTTTTTCTAACTCTGCACGCCTCAGTTGTTGCTCAAAAGTCTCTCCTCTGCGAAACGGATGATGTCCCATTTCCATATTCGGCACCAGTCTACCATCCACAAACAAAGCCGAACCAAACCCTGTACCCAGAGTAATCACTAATTCTACACCTTTAGCTGCGATCGCTCCAAGCCCCTGCATATCTGCATCATTAATCACCCGCACAGGCTTATTTAAGTGTTTTAATAATGCTGTTTCCAAATCAAATCCGATCCAATCTGGATGTAAGTTTACTGCTGTTTCCGTGACTCCACACCGCACCACACCGGGAAAACCTACCGAAACGCGATGAAATTCACCTTGAGCCGATGCTAAGACAACAATTGCATTAATTACAACCTCTGGTGTAGCAGGTTGAGGTGTATCTAAACGTGTCCTTTGCGTTACAGGATTCCCCGTAATATCCAAAACCATAGCTTTAACACCGCTACCGCCAATATCAACCGATAAAGTACGAATTGATCCATTTTCTTCAACCATTGACGGTACATCCTTGTTAATGCTTGTTATTTCGTTATTATCCTCTGCTGCATCTGATCATATCTGGATGTTTGGAGAGTCTTCACATTGGTAGGGAGTGGCGAGTAGGGGGAAATAACCAATACCGCTAAGATAGAGATGCCACAATTTCAGTAATATGCACAGTTTAATTCCACCAAAACGTTTTTTTCCCTACCTCACTTGGACTGAGATCCAGGCAATGCCAGATAAGGAAAATGTAGTAATTATCCAGCCAGTAGGGGCAATTGAACAACATGGCCCCCATCTGCCGTTGATTGTAGATGCTGCCATCGGTGTGGGGGTGCTGGGAAAAGCATTGGAAAAGCTGGATGCCAGTATTCCCGCGTATGCTTTACCAAGCCTTTATTATGGCAAATCTAATGAACACTGGCACTTTCCCGGTACGATTACTCTAAGCACGGCAACTCTCACGGCAATCATTATGGAAGTGGGAGAAAGTATTTACCGGGCTGGGTTTAGAAAACTGGTGTTAATGAACTCCCACGGCGGACAACCCCAAGTTATGCAAATGGCAGCGCGGGATTTGCACGTTAATTATGATGACTTTTTGGTATTTCCGTTGTTTACTTGGCGCGTGCCTAATATTACTAAAGATTTATTGACTCCGAAAGAGGCAGCGTTAGGAATGCACGCCGGAGATGCCGAAACCAGCATTATGCTATCGATTTTGCCAGAACAAGTGAAGCTAGAGAAAGCTGTTGCAGAGTATCCCCCAGAACAGTCAGAAAGTAGTTTACTGAGTTGGGAAGGTAAGTTACCTGTAGCTTGGGTGACGCGAGATATCAGTAAAAGTGGAGTGATTGGCGACCCTACAACTGCAACCAAAGAAAAAGGCGATCGCATCCTCGAATCTGTCGCTAACGGTTGGGTGCAAGTCATTCAAGATGTTTACGCCTTTCGACAACCACAACCCCAGTAAGCAATTCAAAATCATTGAGGATCGGGGATCTCTATATGCGTAACTCCAATAGATTTGCTAATCTAGAAATACTACTGGCGTAGCTGCTTAACATTTATCAAGCAGCAAATTTCTATCAAAAGTAATATAAGAGAAAGAATTATGACGGCGTTTGAACCTCAAAGCATCCGCTCTTATAGCCAAGAAGATGTGCAGCAAATTCTGCATTTAGCGATCGCTCGTCAAGCTAATGACAAAGACACAGAATTTTCTTATGAGCAGATATTAGAAATTGCTGCTGAGTTAGAAATTTCCCCAGAGTCTTTAAAATTAGCAGAACGCGATTGGGAAGTGCAACAGGGACAAGTGCAACAGCGAACAGCTTTTGATGCCTACCGCAAGAGAAGATTTCAGAAGCGTCTTGGCAATTATACAATTTTCAATGGCTTTTTGATACTGGTCGATTTAATCAATGGTGGCGGAATTTCTTGGTCGCTCTACATTTTAGCATTCTGCGGATTGCCAGTAGGGTTTGATGTATGGAATACTTTTCAAATCAAAGGTGAAGAGTACGAAATGGCGTTCCAGAAATGGAGTCGTAGGCATCAAATTAGGAAAACCATTAGTACAGTTTTGAACAGATGGTTTAAAGCGTTGCAGACTTAGTAGATATGGTGGCATTTTTGCTGATTCATGGCTGCTCAAATCTCTTTTTTGAATAAATATGTCTGTTTTAATTCCTGCTTGACTTTTTGATCCCAGTAATTTCCCTCTGTGACACTTGGGGGTGCGGAAGGTGGGATGAATGTACAACAGTCACCTATATTTGTAGTCCTAATCGTAATTCATCAGTTTCTGCACTAAAAGCTGCTGCCAGTTCACGACTAGCGATCGCCACCGGAAAAATTAGGGTGACTGACCATCAATAACATGAGTGAAAATCTTCAGCCGTGATAATCGGGCAAGAAAAATTATCTTTTAGACTGAGTAAATTGCGATCGCCCGTCACGAGATAATCAGCCTCACTGACCACAGCCAAAAGTAAAAAAGGCACATCAAACGGATCACGACATTCAGGAATTACAGGCAAGCGATCGGGCATCGCTACAGCTTCACAAAAGAGTATGTAATCCGATAGTAAATCTTCTTGCTCAGTTGGCGTGAGCTTAAACTTTGGATAAGCCAGCACTCGGATTAACTCAGTCGTTGTCGCTTTAGAAACCACGGGAGTGAAGAGATCGTCCTGCCATGCCAAACGAAGCCTAGATACTCTGCCCCCAAATATCAGCGCCGAGATGATGATGTTAGTATCAATTACTACCCGTGGACAAGCCATTAGGACTGACGCGCCCAAGCCACTGCATCAGCCACATCCTGCTCACTCAGTCCTAAATCCGCCAGCTTAGATCGAACCGCATCAGCCCGCTGAATTTTTACAGGAGTCAGAATAATTTGCCCCCTCTCCACCTTTACCTCAAAATACTCAGCCTCACCGATTTCACGAGTAATACTTTTAGGCAGCGTTAGTTGATTTTTAGAAGTTAACTTGGCGAGCATGACTTGCCTCCTAGCCTTTGCTATCAAATGTAAGGATTCCTTACTTGAGTATATACATCCTACCTTACTAAATCTAAAACCCAATCACAGAAATAGCTTTTTGCTTCTGCTTTGGCGTGACCTCCAGATAATGCTGCAACGTCCCCAGGTCGCTGTAACCAGAGATTTCTTGAATAGTTCTCAAAGGTATCCCCGCACTTGACATCTGCGTGAGGGCAGTTCGCCTAAACGAATGGGTGCTGACTCCTTCTACCCCAATCCGCTTGCAGGCATCGCGGAGAATTTTGTCGGCCATGAATCGAGTCAGATGCTCAGTCTGTCTCTTTAGTTAGCTGCTTCTTTTTTGTACAAGAAAATTTTCATAGCTTACTCGAACAGCATCTGGTACGCTAGAAGCATCAATGAGTTTGAGAGCTTGTTGAAATCTTTTACGGCATATAGAGTTACTTACAATTCTATGTGCAACAAGAGAAGACTTCTTTTGTTGAATCTCAACCATGTGCTGTATTTCTTTTGGTGAAAATTCACGTATCATTTCTTCGTAGAAAGGTTCTGCCTTCCGAGAACTTCCACTTTCATTTCCAATGTAACAACCAACTACTTTTTCAACAAATTCTTCCTGTATAGAAACTGGTAGTGAACCCTGTCTAGACAGTTCTGCTAGTCGTTCTGCAAATGGAGGCTCATTATGAAAGTTATTCCATCCTTGATGAACGTTCCATAGTTGAGTAATTGCTTTTGATATTAGAGTATGCTTCTCAGATTCATTGAGAAGATTAAGCAAACCTATCTTCTCAAAGAATTGTTGAGATATTGCATGGCGCTGTATATCACCTTTTGCTAAATATTCTGAATGTCGATTAATCAGATTAGACCGAATCGCTGAAGTTAGCTTTTCCTTATAATAGGCATATAAATCTATTATATTTAGACGTGCTGGCTCTAGTGTACTTGGGTCGCAATAGATGCCATGAATTGTTCCAAATAATAAACCTCTTTGAGCGTCATGTGTTGCATTCAAGCGTTCTTGCCACAATAAACATTGCCCTTCTGCGAATCGAGAACTTTTGACTGCGGAAATAAAAGCTGCAATATCAACACCACGTGGTGAAGAAGATTCAGCAAGAGCATAATTTACGCAACTGTTAAGAAAAGCAGTAAACTGGCGGTCGTTTAATTGACCAATTGTTGGGTGAGCTGCGGAGAAGTTGTTACGAGTATCCCTGCATTGATCTAAGAAGAAATAACCATCTTCTGTTGCAAGATTGAGCTTCAAACAAAGCTCCAGTAGTTGACTATCTTGAAGATCCAAAAGGTGTTTTTCTTCAAAGTCTTTTTGAAGAATTTGAGCAACTATTGGTAAACCAAAATTTTTAACTTTTTCTCGTAGTTGTAATATAGAAGCATTCCAAGCATAGTTAATTGCACTATCAAAAAGTCCTACACTTACTGCAATGCACATTCTAGCAATTAACTCGCCACGTAAATTTATAGTAGAAATACTACGTAATTCCCTTGGTAAACCTATCCAAGCGTATTCAATATCTTCATCGCTGGCTAACACCTCTCTGGGAATACCCAATGCAGCTATAAATTGATTTACAGCCGGTAGCATAATTTCTGGTAACGGTGGCAATGATGACAATTGGATAGCTGTAGACTGTACCGGGATAATTTCTGACATAAGTATTTTATATAATTACTAACTTACTTATATTTAAAACGAATAAATTAAAATATGTCTTGGGTAAAACCACTGATAATTAAAAATCAAAAGATTTGGTAGACCCAAAACTGACGAGATTATTATTAGACGTATTCATCTAATTTCCCTACATTTTTCAAAAATCTAAAGCAGAGATCGCGTTTTGCTTCTGCTTCTCAGTTACCCCCAAATAACGCTCCAAAGCTGCCAAAGTCCGATGTCCTGATATCTCCTGAATGTGCCGCAACGGTATCCCCGCATCGCTCATCCTGGTTAACGCAGTCCTCCTAAAACACAATGATCATCCATCCTGTCGTGACCAATCCTCAATCTTTAAAGAAGGTACTTGAGAAAAATCTCGATAGTTTCGCGTCACTACAACTGCATCAAGAGCCAAGGCAATTGCCGCAATTCGCATATCCTTCTGTAATCGCTGTTTCGATAACGTGGGATTTTCTAATCGCAATCGCACAAACGTACAAGCAGCAAAATCATCAAAATCCAACACCCTCACCCGTCCAAATAGAGCAACTGTCCGGCTCAACTTTCCATACAGTCGCACAACATCCTCAACTTTTCGCGCACTATTGATTCTCACCACCCAACCATTAAACAATTCCTGAACCGTCACAATAGAAATCACTACCTCTGCTCCCACCTCTGCAACTCGACGGCTCACCTGTGGATGGCGTTCCAATAGCAGCGACACATGATCTGTATCTAACACCCAAAGGCTCATACAGTGCTATTTATATCTAATTCGCGCTCAGTACGGAGTTCCTGAGCAAGAGTTGCAAACTCATCATCTCCTTCAAACATCCCAATAAAATCTGTCCAAGGATTATTGGCAATTTCTAGCGTCAGTACCTCAATATTTGCCAGTCTGACTCTAACTTGCTCTTGTACAGCCGCGATCGCATCCGAACGGGTTTCAGCTTCGGCTACACAATCAGGCAACTCTGGCACTGACGCGATAAAATGCCCCTCGGATGCCTGTTCAACCAGAACATGAAGAGACAGCCTATTCAAACTTGTGACTCTTTGAAGATTCATAGACAGCGATACTAGATTCACTTTCCCCATAATAATGCTTTCTTCTTGCGCCTTTTGGCTTCTGGCATTATCTCCTCCAAAGTGCTACTGAGTGCTGAATGTAGTTAAATCCATCTTATTGTCCCCGAAAACAGCGATCGCCTGCCTTCTCTCGGATGTTGTGCTACCACCGACCACCTTTTAGATAACACCCGTTCCCTGTCACGGTTTAAGCGATAGTAATTTACTTCGGTAAGTTGCTAGTGAATGCCTTCCGATTGAAAGGATAACCTGAATCTATCCGCACCTAAACCACCCAAGAGAGTCTCGTTGCCATTACCGCCATAATATATTTTCCACCTGTGCGTAAGTCGGGTTAGGCATCTTGCCCAACCCAACCAAGTGCCTCTCGTGTTGTCTGCCTCCACAAAAGTTCACTGGATACTTTTTATTCGGAAGTCTCTTAGCAGCTTACAGGCTCGACATTACATCCCGTGCAACTACTAAAGTCTGCTGAATATCCTCTTCAGTGTGAGCCAAAGATGTAAACCCAGCCTCAAATTGAGAAGGTGCCAAGTAAACACCACGCTCTAACATCCCGCGATGGAAGCGTCCAAATTTAGCTGTATCAGACTTTTTCGCATCTTCGTAGTTATGAACTGGGCCAGAAGTAAAGAATAACCCGAACATCGCGCTGATTTGACCACCGCAAGCCGCATGACCAGTTTCTTTGGCTACTTGCAGCAAACCATCTGCTAGCTTTTTAGTAATCCGGTCAAGATACTCGTAACTACCAGGCTTTTGCAGCAATTCCAAAGTCTTAATGCCAGCAGTCATCGCCAAAGGATTACCAGAAAGAGTCCCAGCTTGATATACGGGGCCGGCGGGAGCAACCATTGACATAATATCTCGACGACCGCCATAGGCTCCTACTGGCAAACCACCACCAATCACCTTACCCAAGGTCGTTAAATCGGGAGTGACGCCAAATTTTTCCTGAGCGCCACCGTAAGCAATGCGGAAGCCTGTCATCACTTCGTCAAATACCAATAACGCTCCATACTCGTGAGTTAGTTCCCGTAACCCTTCTAGAAACCCAGCGTCAGGCGCAATAAACCCAGCATTTCCGACAACTGGCTCAAGAATAACACCAGCAATCTCGTTGCGGTTTTCTTCAAACAAGGCTTTGACGGCTTCTAAGTCATTGAAAGGTGCAGTTAAAGTGGTGCTAGTTGACGATTTAGGTACTCCCGGTGAGTCTGGCAAGCCAAGTGTCGCAACACCAGAACCCGCCTTCACTAGAAACGCATCAGCGTGTCCGTGGTAACAGCCTTCAAACTTGATGATTTTATCTCGGTTGGTGAAAGCTCGCATCAGCCGCAAAACTCCCATACAGGCTTCAGTTCCAGAGTTGACAAATCTGACCATTTCGATGCTAGGAACGGCATCAATGACCATTTCTGCCAAAACATTTTCTAGTACTGACGGGGCACCGAAACTGGTACCTTTTTCTAAAGCTTCATGCAACGCTGCAATTACTTCTGGATGAGCATGACCGCAAATAGCTGGCCCCCAGGTGCCTACATAGTCTATGTATTGGTTACCATCTACATCCCAAATATATGCGCCTTTAACACGATCAAAAACGATGGGTTGTCCGCCCACAGATTTAAAGGCGCGAACTGGAGAACTGACTCCTCCTGGCATAAGGTTTTGAGCGGCGGCAAAGACTTCTTGTGATTTTGTTGTTTTAATTGTGGTATTTACCAAGGTTCTCTCCTAACAACGGACAATAAAAAGCTCTATCTTAGGATAGGGTTAAAAACTGCTTAAAATTCTTATTGTATAGAATTAGCTGAACCAAATAAATAACAAATATTATGTTATATAAGTCCAATAAAGACTTACCTTTAGATGTTCAAACTCGATTATCTGAAGCATCCCAGGATCTTTACCGAGTAGCTTTTAACTCGGCAATTCATTGGTATGGTGAAGCGGCAAAAGCTCACAAAGTCGCGTTGAGTGCTGTAAAGATGCAGTCTGCTATGCAACGAAATGCTCTTGTTTAGCTGAAACAGCAAGAAGCCTCTTACTTACCGCGAAGTGGAAGTGATGAGATGAATTGCGCGGGAGTTGACGACAGTCCTCCGACTAATGCGATAGGGAGAGAGGAGGACGTAGAGGAAACGAACAAATCGAAGTTAAAATTAATAAATAGGGGCGGCAGGGCATTCCGTCTCTTTAATAAAGCTCATCGCCTCCTAAGCAATAGCCGGATTGGGTGAGAAGCCTACACTCCACTGCTTGCAGTCAGTGTAGGAGTATGTCACAGCTAGATAAGATAGTTCAATTGAAAAAATATGCCAGCTGCTCTATTTAGAATGGTATCGTGAATCCATGAATTATTCTCATTAGAGCAAATTAGCTGGTATGTCTTCTAACGATTCGCGCTTACTACATTACGCCATCCCTGTTGAGGAAATTCGCTACGATGAACGGGGTCTAGTACCTACAATTGTCCAAGATTATTTGGATGGTACTGTCCTGATGATGGCGTGGATGAATCAGGAGTCGTTACAAAAAACTTTAGAAACTGAAGAAACTTGGTTTTGGAGCCGTTCCCGGCAAGAATTGTGGCACAAGGGGGCGACTTCTGGACATCTTCAGAAAGTGCAGAGTATCCGTTATGACTGTGATAGTGATGCGCTGCTTATAGGGGTAGAGCAATTAGGAGATATTGCCTGCCACACTGGAGAACGCAGTTGCTTTCACCAAATAGAAGGGAAAATTGCTCCACCACCAGGGGATACATTATCGCAATTGTTTCAAATAATATGCGATCGCCGCGATCATCCAATTGAAAGTTCCTACACCTGTAAACTATTCGCAGGTGGTGATAATAAAATTTTGAAAAAGATTGGTGAGGAAACTGCTGAGGTGGTAATGGCCTTTAAGGACGATGAAGCAGATGCGATCGCAGGTGAAGTCGCTGATTTGCTATATCATACTTTGGTTGCCTTAGCTCACCATCAAGTTGATTTGAAATCTGTATATCGTAAGTTGCAAGAACGTCGCCAGTAGAGCAAAAAAAACAAGTTATCTTACCGTGGGGATTATCTCACTCAGCCAAAATTCGATTGAGGTACTGTAAAATTGCCACGACAAACACCACACTCAAAGAAAAGCCTAGCCACAAACTATCAGTAATGATGCGCGGTTGATCTAATGCCCATCCACCTAAGGGATGACCAATAAAAGAACCAACAGCCCAGCATACAGCGTTGATGGAGAAATAAACGCCGCGTTGATTTTCCGGGGCTAACTCAGTGACTAAAGCGGCAGCAGATGGGGTGTAAGAAACAATCGCCACAGCAAATACTCCCAATGCCAATGCTACCCAAACCAGATGATGAGACGAGGCAGTGCCACTAACCCAAATGAGGCTAAAACCAATTGCCCAGAGAATGGCGGAAACAGTGAGTGCGAGTGTGTGAGAACAACGTTTTAAGGCGCTGGTAACAGGTAATTGACAGATAATGGCTAGCATCAGATGCCAAGCAAACAGAACGCTAATAATAGTTTGGGCAGATCCTTTCGCAGTACTTTCTATGACAAAGTTTTTAAAGTAAAGCGGCAGAGTGCTGTGTATTTGAGAAATATAGATTGTGAAGAATATATTAACTGCTATGTAGACCAAGAAACGGCGATCGCTTAATACTGGCATCCAAGAAGCAATATATTGTGTCTTCTCCAATTCCTTTATCTGCTGTTGTTCGGTTTCACTAATCCCCACATAGACAACCCCAAAAAATACCACAAAAGAGATGGCATCGATCACAAATAGCCAGCGATAACTGCCAATTATCGCAATCAAAAACCCTGCTAGCACAATTCCCATAGCTAACCCAAGATTATCTGCTAATCGGGCAATCGCAAAAGTTTCGCGGCGATTGTCAATCTGGGTAGCATCAGCAATAACAGCTTCAGCCGCAGGCCAATAGAAACCTATCCCTAACCCGCTAATCAAGCTACCAATTACCAAAATAGTAAAATTATTGGTTGCAGCTAAAACTAAAGAACCAATTGCTGAAATCGCCGTCGCTAGCAACAAAGTGCGGCGTCGTCCCCATTCTCCAGAATCAGCCAAAGAACCACCCACAATCCGCCCGACAATGCCGGAAATCGAGCCACTACCCAAGGCTACCCCGACACTAGTTGCAGATAGACCAACTTGATTAACAAAAAAGATCGGGGCGTAAAACAAGGTAAAGCCGGTGCCAACTTCCGAGAGAAATCTACCAATTGCGAAAATCCAGACCTGGGGATGTATCGAAGGTAGCCACGATGATAACTCAGATTGAGAAGCTAATTTCATCAGCTTAAATGTCATAGTTTCGTGACATTTTTGTAATTCTTATCATTGGCTGCAATTTTCCTCACTCATTCCACAGGGTTTCCACAGGGATTTTAGCAGTTTTCCCCAGGTGTTTTACGAGCTAATAAGCTTCTTGCCGTCTGACTGGGGATTGTTAATTAACAGTGGCAAGGAACTTTAAGTACTGAGTTTTTATGAAGTAAAGTAACGAAAAATCGGCTTAAAGGCTGATTATTGCGTTCGTATTTATTTTTTATACAATCGTTTTTAACATTTCGCAGCATTGACAAACCTACCCCCTGTTGGCGCACAATGATTCGGCTTGCTCTAATAGTCGGTTCAACCGTTGGTATCAAATGTGTAATATATATTACCATCAGATGTGGACGGCGATTGTCGAACTGGCGAAAGAGCGTGTGAAGTAGCTTGATTGCCGCTTCATTACAAGCAACTTGTCCCTCTTGATTATCCTCATAGGAGGAAAATCTCATGAAAGCAACGGTTAGCATCTTTACTGAAATTCCTGAAACACTCCACGAATCCTTAAAAAACTATTTAGAAACCCATCCCGATTGGGATGAAAACAGAGTATTGAGGGCGGCGCTATCATTGTTTTTACTCCAAAATGGAGATAGCGATCGCCGTGCGGCCCGAGTTTATCTAGAAACTTTGTTTTACCACTCCTCAGTAGAAATACCCTGCATTGATTCACCAGCAACGGCTAATCTACTAGACACCCCATAGGTACTAGTCTGAAGGGTCTTATACTGGCTCATGCCCTAATATGGACACGGCAAATCGTGTCCTATCAAGAGGATTTTGACCCGAAGTAATCGGCCATATGGGAGCAATATTACAACAAAAAAGATCAGTAGATTCTGATCTTAAGAAGGTTCCAATAGTTTCTCATGTTGCCAAAACTATTTGGTAATAGCGCCAGATTTAGAATTGAAACAAAACCTGAGTATATTAGCTGACCGTTAGTTACTTGTTATCTAGCGGTTATTATCTGGCTGCAAACATTTTAGCGATGCACAGTTAGGGACTTCCAAATAAAAAACATCCCATAGCAGAGGGAGAAGGGGGAAGAAGTCGCGTTCAGTGCACAAATTGGATAATTTATTTTTTGGAGTTCCTTAGTATAGACTCTTGATTTTGTTGAGTAATTTATTCCTTGGAAGTCCCTAAAGTCGAAGAAATTCACCAATTGCTCCCACAAGAGTCAACAGTCAAGAGTTAAAAAACTCTAGACCATAAACTCAGGAATTGACTTCCAAGTGGTGGGGGTGAGCAGCAGATTCAAACTTGTACCCTACGCCACGTACAGTTTGAATTAATGCTGGCTGAGTAACATCAATTTCAATCTTTTTACGAATTTGACCAATATGTACATCTACAACCCGTTGGTCGCCGACATATTCATAATCCCATACCTCTTGGATTAGCTCCGCACGCCGCCAAACTCGACCTGGATGACTGGCCAAAAAATGCAACAAGTCAAATTCCAGCGCAGTTAACAGTACAGGTTGGTTATTCAGTGCTACCTCCCGTCGCACTGGATCAATCATAAGTTTTTCAAATACCAAGCGTTTCTGCTCGGCGGTAGTTATCACTCGCTGACGCCTCAAAATCGCTCCCACTCTGACTTCTAGCTCTCCCAGCCCAAAAGGCTTGGTGAGATAGTCATCAGCACCTTTAGAAAAGCCGCGAATTTTGTCAGCTTCGTCAGTACGGCTAGTCAACATCAAAACAAAAACACCATTACGACTTTGCATCTCTTGGCAGAGGTTAAACCCAATTACATCTGGTAAATTCACATCTAGAATTACCAAATCAGGGTTAAATTGCTCAAATAGAGTTAAGGCTGTCTTTCCGTCTTCGGCAGCCTCTACCTGATAGTTCTGCTTCATTAAAAAGCGTTGGATTAAATTCCGAACCGCAGGGTCGTCGTCAACTACAAGAATCTTGGCAGGAGCCATGACCATTACTTTACACAAAAATTCGTAAGATTAATAAGAGGGTTGGTAAAACGCAGTTATCACTTTGGAACTAACTAAGAATCTACATGGCTACGGCATGAGAATCCTGATCATTCAAAAATAAATACTGTAATCAGGATTGTGGACGATGAGAACGCTAAACTCGTGTTAGCCACAGTTGCAAGAGTTCTTGACATCGAGACACCTTCTTGATCCCAGTTAAGTGGTAACTAAAAACGTTTCAATTTTAAATCGATATGCGGATATGCACCACAAGCGATTATTCAGTATAGTTAAAAAAACTCTGTTAAGGTACAGTAAGTTGCCAAATCTGAAACAGTAGAGTTAATTTTTTCATAAAAACTATACTATGTGTTTAAGTACTCTCGGTTCCAATTCTAGATTAGAGCCAGAACTGGGCAACGACATGAGGGTATACACTGAGTTGTGGCGATATGTTAAAGTGAGTATAGTTGAAATTACAAAGTCGATTAAGCTAAGCCGTGCTAGTATCCTGATAGGATATAAAAATAGGTCGAGACTTTAGTTTCGATCAAAGAAAAACCTAAAACTGTTTTTTATTAGACATAAGTACTGCCGCTGACTGAGGCTGAAGTAACAAACTCCTATGAGCGATCAAAATCCCTACAAAAAACTTGGGGTATCAGAAGAGGCTAGCTTCGATGAAATTCAGGATGCTCGTAATCGCCTATTCGAGCAACATAGTGGCGATGCCAAGCATTTAGAAGTAATTGAAGCAGCCTACGATGCGATTTTAATGGATCGCTTACGGATGCGCCAGGAAGGTAAAATCAAAGTACCTGAACGCATCCGGTTTCCAGAGTTGCGAGTGCAATCCCTTCCTAAAGAAAGTCCAACCCCTCGCGAGCAGTCACCTGCATGGCTGCAAAGGACGCTGGATCAACCATCGCCTGCGGATATACTCTTACCAGGAGCTTGGTATCTGGGTTTGAGTACTATTAGTGTGTTTTACCCACAGGGAGGCGATCAGGTTTTGCAGTTAGCATTGATGGTTGGGGTAAGTGCCAGTATTTACTTTCTCAATCGCAAAGAAGGCAAATTTGGCCGAGCAGTTTTGTTCACCCTGGTCGGTTTAATAATTGGTTTAATCGTAGGGGGACTTGTTGCTAGCTTGTTGCTATCACAAATACCATTCATTAATCTGACATCGAATCAGTTCTCTACGGTGCTGACGTTTATATTGTTGTGGTTGGTTAGTAGCTTTCTGCGCTAAATTAATACCCGTAAGGAAGCCTCTGTAAAAAAGATGTGATTAATGTATGTTCTTCGTTTAGATGCAACAGGCGGTAAAATAGCACAGTTTTAGTTATCAAAATATAACAAGCGATCGCCTATTAATTTAACCTGTTGCAACTGTGGGGACTGTCTAGACAAAGGGTTTAGGCTGTAGGACTAAATCTACAGCAGCGCTGAAATCCTTAACGATTAAGTCGGGGTGGTAAAGTTCCAATTGGGTGCGATCGCGGATACCAGATTCTACAGCCATCACCTTAATACCGTAATTTTTGGCGGCGGTGATGTCGGCTTCCGTGTCTCCCACCATCCAGGTATCAGAAGCTGGGGGCAGTTCTTTTAATGCCCTAGCCATCAACAAAGGCTTGTCTTCAATATCACGAGTTTTAACGTAGTCGTTAGTCAGGCAATAACAACGATTTTCTGGGAAAAATTTCCCTAAATCATATTTTTTGAAGGCATAATCTAGTTCCCGAACTCGGCGCATCGTCATAACTGCCAAATCAATTCCAGCTTGTTGAATTTTTAACAGTGCATCTACAGCACCGGGCAGGAGAGTGTCATAGTTGAAATAAGGTTCTGTATGGGCTGTTTGCCGCCGCAACTGGACAAATTCTTGCGCTTGGGCTTCGTCTAACCCAGAATTTAAGGCGATTTGTTTTTCGGGAACGCGCGATCGCTTTAACTGCCAAAATTCCGCTTTCGGAAGTTCTTGCACAACTTGGTTTGGGCGACGGGTTTTCTCCAAGCAGAATTGATAAACACGGTAGTACCGTTCGGAAACATCAATAATTGGGCCGTCGAAGTCAGTAATAAGTCTTAGCATCGGCGGAAAGTGTTAATTTTTATTAAAATTATCTCAGATATATTACTATTTTTCGACAGACAAACTTCACTATAGCAATCCTATTTGAGTTGTGAAATGACACCTATTACCAACGAACTGAGAAGAAGATGAAATTAAACTCTTGCAAGCAGTACTGCAACATGGGAATCAAGAAATTGTAGCAATAGCATTTGAGCCTTTAAAAGCGTTCCCCCCTGCATTTGTATTTCCAGGAACGGCTGAAACTATTGCAGAGTTTAATCATGAATGTGGACATTTTTGGTTTGCACTGTATGCTGGACAGCCTGATTGGGTCATTATGTGTACTAAGCTAGATTTTCTTGTTATTACTGGAAAGCATAGTTTTGTTAATAAATTTTTAGGCTGTGAAATCCAACCAGCTTTTACTGACTTCTACGAATTAGCATTAAGTTATTCTGATGATGATCCTGAAAAAAAGTCTTTACTACAGGTGTACAATCTACTTTGGCGTGAATATCCTAATATAAATTCTGGAGAAATTATCCAACTTTTGCCTGTGTCGTGAGCGGTGCATTGGGTGTTTCGCTGTAGCGCAACCTACTGGCTGGATTTAGTATCAGCACTTTATTGCAAAGTACCGCGTTTAATTTGTTCGCTTTCAATGGCTTCAAATAAGGCGCGAAAGTTACCTTCGCCAAAACCTTTAGCTTGAAAACGGCGCTCAATAAATTCAAAGAAAAATGTCGGCTGTTCAAAAATGGGCTGGGTGAAAATTTGTAGTAGTAGGGGTGCGGTTTGTCGTGCCACAACGGGAGTATATTCTTGCCAGTCCACTAGAATTTCTTGTTGAGCGATCGCCTCAAGTTCTAGAGTGGATAGGGGGAGTCCTGGACGCTGTTTTAATTGCGAGTAGTAGCTTTGGGGAACTGAGAGTAAGGATAAACCACTGGCACGAAATTTAGCGATCGCACTTATAAGATTAGTCGTCCGCAAGGCAATATGTTGAATTCCTGGCCCCCGATTTACATCTAAAAATTCTTGAATTTGGGAATTACTAGAAGCTGGTTCATTAATTGGTAATTGGACGCTACCGTTACGCGAAACCATCACCTGGCTGTGTAATGCAGAGCGATCAGTTTTAATTTTAAATGCCTGCTGGGGTTGAAAATCTAGGATCTTTCCATACCAAGCGACAGCACGCTCTAATTCACCAACTGCTACATTCAGCACGATGTGATCTATGGCGGTAAAAGTATTGTCCGTCGTCATTTGTCCGTTGTCATTTGTATTAGTTACAAATGACTTTTCTATCAACGTATGAGTCAGTCCGCCCCAAGCGGCAATTTTGCTCCACTTGAGAGATGCAATACCCGTATTGTCTTCCTGGATGGGCTGTAATACTTTGGCACCATGTCTTTGAGCAAGTGCGATCGCGACTTCTACATCTTCGACAGCAAAAGCAACATCTACCACACCAGGGGGATATTGACGCAGAAACTCGGCTACTGGACTTGTAGGCAACAGTGGTGAAGACAGAAAAAAGCAGACAGCACCACTTTTCACCACTTCTGTACAAGTGTGAAATGAATTGATGCGATCGGTTACTGCTTGAAAACCAAGATGGTGTACAAACCAATCCCGCCATACTTTAGCGTCTTCTACATAGAAATGAACGTGATCAATTTTCATAAATACTGAAAAATCAGCATAACAGTTTATATATCTGTAAATTTTGCCTTTTTTGCTAGATTTTCACGTCTTTCCTAAGCAAGAATTTTGTAGGCGTACTGGCACTTTAAAAGAATAGATGACTATCAGCTTGAATATTAATTTCCATTGGCACAGCTTGCGGTTCGGCAGAAAGGGCAAAGAAAATAGCATTGGCAGCAGTTTCAGGACTAAGCATTTTTTTCCGGTCTACTTTGAGGTTCACGTTATCCCAGAAAGGAGAATCTACCCCACCAAAGTAGAATAGCGTGAACTTGATACCAAAACGCTTGAGTTCCTCTGCCATGCACTTACTGAAACCGACAACACCAAACTTAGAAGCAGAATAAGCTGCTGCCATCGGCATCGAATGCTTGCCCAGAATTCCTACTACATTACAGATATGACCAGACTTGCGCTTTTGCATCTCTTCAGCAGCCGCCTGAGTGGTGTAAAAGCTGCCTTTTAAGTTGACATCTAGCATCTTGTCTAAATCAGCTGGTTCCAGGCTGTTGTAGGGCTTGAGTATACCAGCACCAGCTGCATTCACCAAAATATCGATTTGACCAAACTCAGCGATGGTCTTTTTGATCAAAATATCTACTTGTTGGGGGTCAGTAATATCTGTGGGAACGGTCAAAACTTGCCCTGGTAAATCAGTTGCCAGTGTTGTTAAACGAACTGTATCTCTCGCAGCCAGTACCAAGCGAACTCCAGTAGGCGCAAGTTTGTGTATTAAGGCTGAACCAATGCCACCAGTTGCACCGACAACAACAACGACTTTATCCTGCATTGCATTATTTACATTTCTTTACATCTTTTTACATAATACAGAATTACAGGCTCAGGTTCTACATAGACATCCAGAAAGTATTTATTCGCAAAGTAGCGGCTGCTCGTCAGACATTGCTACTTCATATTCTTTGCCATTCGCCTTTAATGTAAATGTGGGAGATGATTCTAAATATTTAGTAAAACTAGAACCTAACTTTAATTTTTTGACAATTGAACTAGGAGATTCTCTAGTTATTTTCTGTAACTCTGAACCTAGCTTGGACACAGATAATTTAGTTTGGGGAGATTTTATTTGTATATCTTGAATAATTTTTGATAGGAAAATATCTAATGTTTTTCCATCAGATATTTTAGCAAAATCTTCTTGTTCTTGTTCTTGCTCTTGCTCTTGCTCTTTAATAGATTGTATAAATGACTCTTCTGGAACAGGAGTTATTTCTTCAATGTGTGGTTGCTTTTGATTATGATTAGTATTGATATTGCATCTTTCTTTAAATAAACTCGCAATAGCCACTAAGCTGTTTAATCTAGCATTGATTGATTCCTGTTCACTTTTAATTAAATCTTGAATTTGCTCAACCACTTTTTCAAGGGATGGAACTTCTGTTGCAATTGTTAAGGAATAATGAGTTAATTTGCCAGTATTCCTGTTTTCTATATGCAAAGTTTGCCCTTGTCTACGTACTGAATAGACAATCAATCCTTGGTTTTGGAGTTCGTTACACAGGTGAATTAAAATTCCATCGCTAGAACAGACCAAGATTTCTTTAACTGTTGGATAAGAGCGTAAAACACAAGCGCCAAATGCGATCATTTTTGCATCAGCACTATCCTTACCCTCAGGCACATGGACAAGTTGATAGCCACGGTTATATAATTCAATATCCTGCTTCCCAATACTGGGATTTCTCCAGTTAGCAAATGCAATTTTAACTTGGAGAGGATATTCACATACACTAGCTAAAAATAATTCAGAATTAATATCTAATTTTAAGTTTTCTGCATCCAAAAGTAGAACTGAGATTCCTATTTCTAATTGATGTTTAATTTCAGTTTTTTGTTGAAGTTTTTGGATCAATTGGCTGAACGTATCAGATTCTAGCCAATCAGGCGATAATATAGTTTGCAGTAGTTTTTCAGCTAATATAAAACTAAAAGAGCTAAGACTTTCCTCTGTAACTTTTTCTTCTAATAGGTTTTTTACTAAAAAAAGTTCTCTAGCTTCAGGTATAGATACTTTACTGTGTCCATTGCTGTTAGCAAGCAAATTACTTTCTAAAGAATGAGGGAATACAGGCTCAAGGAATTGTTTACCACAATTTTTGCAGAGGTAATTCTGCTTGTCATTCCGACGACCATTTTTACGATATAAAGTAGATTCGCACCGGGGACATTTCATCTTAATGATTCAGGTGGTCTAGAGCAGATACTCGTTCTTAAGTATACAGTATAAAAAAGTACTGTCAACATCAGTTTGCATTGCCCAACACAAAAAAAAACTCAAAGCAAGCGGAAATTAAATTCAACCCCTAATTTCCGCTTGTACTATGTAGTAGCGCTCTGAATAGCTAGAATTGAGAAACACTTCAACTGACACGGGCGAAAACGTAGTCGCGGGTGCGAGAATCCACGGGGTTAGTAAAGATTTTATTTGTAGTACCAAATTCAACCATTTGAGTAATGCGATTTTCATTACTATCAAAAAAAGCCGTAAAATCAGATAGACGAGTAACTTGCTGCATGTTGTGAGTAACAATTACAATTGTCAACTCAGAGCGTAAGTTATGGATCAGATGCTCAATTTTCATGCTACCGATAGGATCAAGACCTGAACAAGGTTCATCCATCAAAAGAACATTCGGTTTAACTGCTAAAGCACGGGCGATACATAGTCTTTGTTGTTGACCGCCAGAAAGCTCTAAAGCAGACTTGTGCAGCTTGTTTTTCACTTCATCCCAAAGTTCGGCAGCTTTGATGGCAGATTCAATAATCCCATCTAATTCTACTTTTGGATGCCATCCAACTAATTTCACTCCATAGGCAACATTATCATAAACGCTCATGGGAAAAAGATTTGGCTTAGGAAAAACCATACTAATTTGGCGGCGTAGCCTGTTTAAGTTCACACGACGCTCATAAATATTCTGTCCAAAAAATTCTACTCTTCCTTCAATCTTCGCTTCTCCTTCTAGTTCACTCATGCGATTTAACGATTTAATAAAAGTAGACTTGCCACAACCACTAGAACCAATAATTGCCGTGACTTGGTTTTGGTAAATATCCATTGACACGCCTTCAACTATCTTTTGAGTGTTGTAATAGAAGCTGAAGTTTTTGACTCTGATAGCTGGAATTAGTTTACTCATATTCCCAAGACGTGTGAAACAAAACTTAACTAAGTAAAACAGTACAAATCAGGAGTACTGCTTCACTATGTTACTATGAAAAAGAGATATTCATGGAAATTACCTAGCTAGATAGCAGATACACCGTTAGTATATGTTTTTATTAGGTTATATCGGAAAAAACTTATCTTTTACAAAACTTTTATACCCACTTATATCTGCCTTTCGCATCTTGACATATATACAATCCTTTACTTTTAAAAAGGATTTGGTATGGTTCGACTTAAAAATAGCTAGATGAATTAGTAATTTTGGATCTTCATTACTTCTTATGCTAAATACGTCTTTAAATAAGCTTAAAACCCTTGCTGGGCAATAATAACAGCCGTTAATCTTAGCATTTGAGGCTGGATTTGGAAATTGAAGCCATAACTCCCTGTAAGTCTTGATTTTCAAGGGAAGTGACGGACTTTAATTAAAAGTCCAGCATAATACGTACTGAAGAACCGTAATTTTTTAACACAGCACTTTAACTTTATGAGTGCCCTCTGGCATCAGATGGTTCTACAAAAATCATTAAGTCACGTTAGGATATACCTAACCGAAACGCCCTGAAATGTAGTCACGAGTGCGAGGGTCTAGTGGGTTGTTAAAAATTTGCTCTGTAGCGCCAAATTCAACCATTTGACCAATTCGACTTTCATCGGTGCTGAAGAAAGCCGTAAAATCAGAGACGCGAGCCGCTTGCTGCATATTGTGGGTAACGATCGCAATTGTCAACTCAGACCGTAAACTATGGAGAAGTTCTTCAACTTTCATGGTAGCGATGGGGTCAAGAGCCGAGCAAGGCTCATCCATCAGCATAACTTTTGGCTTGACTGCTAAAGCGCGGGCAATACATAATCTTTGTTGTTGACCGCCAGAAAGCCCTAAAGCTGATTTATCCAGTTTATCTTTTACTTCATTCCAAAGAGCAGCGCTTTGAAGTGCAGATTCGACAATTTCATCTAATTCTACTTTTGAATATCTGCCTGCTATTTTCATGCCGTAGGCAACATTTTCGTAAATGCTAATCGGAAAAGGATTTGGTTTTTGGAATACCATACCAATTTGACGGCGTAACCGATTTAAGTTGACACGAGGAGCATAAATATTCTGACCAAAAAATTCTACATCGCCTTCAACTTTCACAGGGCCTTCTAATTCGCCAATGCGATTAAGAATTTTAATAAAAGTAGATTTACCACAACCACTAGGGCCAATAATTGCGGTTACATGGTTCCGATAAATATCCATTGACACCTTTTCAATCGCCTTTGTTGTGCCATAATAAAAGCTGATGTTTTTAACTTGGATAGCTGGAATTAGGTTATTCATAGTTGCCACAGGTGCGAAACAAAACAAAAATTTATGAAGAAGAATTCAGAAGTCAGGAGTCAGAATTCAGCATGAATTGGAGTCCGACTGGTTAATGAATATTGGTTTAAAACCTTGCCCATTATAGGCAAAATAAAATTCAAATATTCTTCCGGTTATTACTTCATCCCTTTAGGAGTGGAGTATTCAGCAATTCTGACTCCTGACTCCTGACTCCTAATTTATTTTTACTTTATTCTTCTCTGTCTAATAACTAAACGCGAGACAATACTGACACATAAAATTAAGCTTAGTAAAACTATAGAAGTAGTCCATACTAATTGGCTTTTTTCTGGGTCGGGGTCGTTGTAGAGGTTAAAAATTAATACTGGTAAGGAAGCTGTTGGACTTAACAAGCCTAATCCTTCTGACCAATCTAGACTAAATAAAGCAGTAAAAATTAAGGGTGCTGTTTCACCAGCAGCACGAGCTACAGCCAATAAAATGCCTGTAGTAATTCCGGGGATTGCAGCAGCTACAACAATGCGAGAAGTGGTTTGGAAGCGAGTTCCCCCTAAAGCTGCGGAGGCGAGGCGTTGTGATATGGGAATAAGTTTTAAAGATTCTTCTGTTGTGAGTACGATTACAGGTAGCATAATCACGGCTAAAGCAAAACCACCTGCGATCGCACTAAATCCTTTAGTTACCAAAACAATGATACCATAGGCGAATATACCTACAATAATCGAAGGTACGCCTGTGAGAATACTGGCGATAAACCGAACAATACCAGCAATTGGGCTGGTTTGACCAAATTCCGCCAAGAAAATTCCTGTCATTACCCCTGTGGGAATGCTTAAGATAGCACCAATTCCGACCATGATTATGGTTCCCAGGATAGCATTGGCAAACCCATTATCAATGACTGTTTTGACAAAGATTTCGGCTTTGATTCCAGATATTCCCCGAACCAGAATTTCCCACAAGATTGAGAATAAAGGAATGAGAGCTATTCCTGTAAAACCAAAGGCGATCGCATTCATTGTATATGCAAATATGACTCGCTCTGGTGGTAAAGGACTGCATAATTCTGCCGCTAAAGATTTATCAATTTCCGACTGTATATAATTACTCATATTTCTCACAAGTTTTATTTACAATGTCCCTGGAGCGTCTGAATATTGGTTAAAACCTCGCCCCTGGTGGGCAAAATTAAAATATTCTCGGCTTAAAACTCTATCTCTTTATGGGTAGTGTATTCTGAATTCTGAATTCTGTTTTATAATCATCGACCTGCTGATTATTTATTTGTTCTGCCAACCCACCTTAGCAATAATACAGCACCAATATTTACAGCTAGAGTTAATCCAAACAAAATCAATCCCAAATAGGTTAAAGCACCAATATGCAATCCCGGCTCGGCTTCTGCAAATTCATTAGCTAATACAGAGGGAATTGTATAAGCTGGATCAAGTAAAGATCCACTGATTTGAGAAGAGTTACCAATCACCATAGTGACAGCCATTGTTTCACCCAAAGCCCGTCCTAAGGCGAGCATTGCTGCACTTACTATTCCCGAAAATCCAGCTGGTAGCAAGACTCGAAAAATTGTTTCCCAACGGGTACCACCCAAAGCCATAGATGCGCTACGTAATTCTTTAGGTATAGCTAGTAATACATCACGAGTAATTGCTGCCATTGTGGGCAAAATCATGATGGCTAGAATAATTCCAGCAGTCAACATATTTGTGCCAGCAGGATCTTGTGTATTAAACAGTGGTATGAATTTAAAAGTATTGCCTAGCCACTTTTCTAAAGGTTCCAAAACTGGAATAAAGACAAAAATAGCCCACAAACCAATGACCACACTAGGAATTGCTGCAATTAGCTCTACAACAAATGCTAAGATTGTTCGCAACGATGAAGGTAAGAAATTTTCACTCGTCACTAAGGCTATAGCAATTCCTACTGGTATAGCTAATAAAATAGCGATCGCACTACTTACCAAAGTTCCATAAATATAAGGTAGTGCACCAAAAATCTGATTACCTGTATCCCAATCTTGACCCCAGAAAAACCCCAGTCCAAACTGCTTAATGGCTGGCAAAGCTTCAGAGAAAATTACCCAACTCATCACAAATAGGACTGCAACGGTAATCAGGGCAAAAAAGTAGACTAACCGTGTAAAAGCTTGGTCAAACGAGAGATTTGTGCCGCTGATAGCTGTTAAATTGAGATTTTCATCATCTAGATTTGAAGGATGTGATGAATTTGCCATTACAAATCAATAAAATAGATTTTTTAGTATCAGTGAGTTGACAATACTGCTCGGTTTAAAAAATCCACTAACCTAAAATCTTAGTAGAAACGTGAAATCTCGCATTTCTACTAAGATTAATGCTAACAATCCTTAACTGAGCAGTATTGAGTAGGCTGGGCTGTTTGCCCATCCTAACTAGGAGAAGAAAGTAGTAAGACTACAAATTAAGGCTTGACAGTGCTATTCACTGTCTGAAGTACACGGTTTACCACAGAAGGTGGAATCTTGGTGTAGTTGAGGTCATCATTATACTGTTGACCGTCTTTCAATACCCAATTAATCCATTTCTTAATGGCATCAGCTTTAGAAGCATTACCATATTGTTTGTAAACCATCATCCAAGTAAGACCGACGATAGGATAACCCTGTCCTGGATCTCCCACAAAAACGCGGTAGTTGTCTGGGAAACTCACAGTTGCTAAAGCTGCATTTGAAGATTGCAAAGAAGGAGCAACAAATTCTCCTTTCTTATTTTGTACTAATGCTGATTTCAAATTGTTTTGGACAGCATAGCCATATTCTACATAACCAATAGAACCAGGAGTACGACCTACTAAAGCAGCTACGCCAGGATTACCTTTGCCTCTGAGGACGTTTGGCAGATTCCATTTTGGAGCGGTGGTAGCTCCAACTCTGCCTTTAAAATAACCACTGATCGCACTCAAGTGGTTAGTGAAAATGAAGGTTGTACCGCTACTATCGGCGCGAACAGCAAATTTAATTGTTTGATCTGGTAGATTCGCACCTGGATTATCAGCTTTAATTTTGGCGTCGTTCCAATTGGTAATTTGACCTGAGAAAATTTCTGGTAGTACCTTGCGGGACAATTTGAGATCATTAACGCCCGGAAGATTGTAAACCACAGAAACAGCACCGCCTGCTGTGGGTACTAAGATTACACCGTTCTTGACTTTAGCGATTTCTTCATCTTTCATTGCAGCATCACTACCACCAAAGTCAACGGTTCCAGCAGTGATTTGACGAATACCGCCGCCACTACCAATTCCTTGGTAGTTAATTCTCATGTCTGGATATTTTTTTCTAACTTCACGAGCATAGCGTTCGTAAAGGGGAGCCGGAAAAGTTGCTCCTGCACCGTTCAGCGTTTGAGCTTGTGCGATCGCACTAAAAAATGGACTAAGTGCAATAGAAGCTGTCACAACTGAAGTAGCAACGACACGATTTAAGATGGTGGTCGAAAAAATCATATTACCTCAGATTAAAGGAGTATTTTTCTGCTGTAATCACAGCTTTAATATAAGCTACATTTTTTATGGTTAAATATGATTTAACAAGAGATTAAGATACGTTTAATTTTGACTTTTAAATAAACATTTTGTTGCTTGTTGAGATTTGATTGACTAGATTAGTTTAGTAAAAATATGCTGATGAAGAATTTCAGTTGAATTTAAATAATTAAAAGTGAATAAATAACATAATTTAAAAATTATTATTTCGGTAGAAAATGAGGCTCAAAGAACCTTTGGGAGGCTTTAACTTAGGCAAGTATTTTCAACGAATCAAACTTCGCTTTAGAAGCAATCGATCCTCTTCGGCAAAATCTAATCAAGAAGAGATCGCAAAAACAGTAAACGATACACCGTGTGGCCTTGTAACTTGTTATCGACTTTTCGCGCTCCAATGCGATCGCACATTCCAATGCTCACAGCAAATTGAAGAGCATACCCACAGGGATTCCTAAATAAAAATATCCCAAAGTTTAAGTAGAGATTTACGAAAAATAATAATGGTCATAAGACCAAGAGAAGGCCACGAGAGTAATATACTTCCAATTGTTTTAATCCACTCAAGGGTTGTTGGCTCTGTTACTTGCGCCATTTATAGATTGCCCCACGTACTTTTCTATTTCAATTCGCTACTATAGCTTAATTTGATTTTGACTACCAACTTGTAACTAATGCTAAACTAATCTGATTAATATTTATTACAGAATCACCTTTAACCACCCAAAAATATCACCTATCGTCAACTTTAACCCCTGACAGAAATCTGGCACTGGTAAAATAGACTCAATTTCCTCAAAAGCTAAAGGTTGTCGTCCCGTAGGATAAGCAGCAATGAATCGCTCATCAGGGTCAATTAACCAACTCATTTCAGTTCCGTGATTGAGAGCATGTAAGATTTTCTTTATAACTTTTGTATGGCTTTGTTCTGGGGAAAGAATTTCGATTATCCAGTCGGGTGCTGCGGCAAATGTATTGGCAATATCACCATTTTCGTCTATGGGAAGCCTTGCCCAAGAGAATACAGCGACATCGGGAACTATAGAACGTCCTTCAAAAGTGCAACGCAATTCTGGAAAAGCCCAACCCATTTTTTGTACTTTGATAACAGAATTGATTGTAGGACAGAGTTCTCCTTGAATAGTGCTATGTTTTCCTTGAGGCATGGGTTTTGGAATGATTTGAGCGTCGATGTACTCGCAATACGGTTTCGTTTCTGGTAGTGCGAGAAACTCTTCTAGAGTCAATATTTTATTTGGTGTTTGTACCATGATTATCCTAGCTTAAACTTATGATGATTTTTGTTACATAGTTAAGTTCTAACTGCTGAAGTCTTAATTAAAAAGTATTTACCTTATTCTAAAATATTTTTTCAATTCACCAAGTCCTGCTACCTAAATTTTTTTAGGTTTGCTTGCGGCTACAATACAGCACTAAAAGTACAAACAATCCCATTCCTGCCAGATATTTAATCGCATCAGGTACGCTGGGATTAGGAGAAAAAAAGCCTTCGATCGCACCAGCAATAATCAACATTGGTACAATCGCAAATACTAGCTGAACTGCTTGATAACCATAGAATTTCAGTGCATCCCCACGGCGATATTTACCAGGAAATAAAATTGCTCTTGCTAATAAAAATCCCGCACCCCCAGCAAAAAAGATCGCAGGTAATTCTAAGGAACCATGCGGAAAAACAAACGCCCAAAAAGGATAAGCCAGATTATTTTGACCGACCAAAGTACCAACAGCACCAATCAATAAACCATTAAATACCATTAAATAGGCTGTGTATGCTCCAGCAGTGATGCCACCAGCAACAGCCCCAAAAGACACCGATAGGTTATTGATCATGATACCGCTAGATGCTAAAGGTTCAACGCCGACAATTGACCCCATCCATAATTTATGCTCATCTCGCACCTTGGTAATCAAGTTTTCAGGTACTATCAACGACATAAAACTGGGATTTTGCCAGGAATACCACCAAGCCACTAGTGCCCCCAATAGAAACAGCGCCGTTGCAGCAGCAATATATGCAAATGTTTTCTGGACTACAGATGGTAATCCCCAACGATAAAATTCTAGGATTGCCTGCCATTCCTGTCGCCGCGAACCTTGGTAAATCTGCGTGTAGGCACGAGTTGTTAAAGATTGTAAACTTTGAATCAAAGTATTGCCAATTTGCTGAGTGCGGGCACGGGCCAAATCTGCCGCTATTGAACGATATAAACTCGCTAACTCTCTAATTTCTGCTGCCCGTAGGGATTTTAACCCTTTTTTTTCTATCTGCCTTAACAGGGCATCCAAACGCTGCCAATTTGGTTCTCGTCGCGCAATCCAACGTTGAATATTCATGAATTTTGGGAACACTGAATTTAACTTAGCTTAAGATAGCCTCAAATTCATCTCCGTAATTTCAAGGGAAATTTGGCATTATGTCTGAAAATTTTGGATCTCCCGGTCAGATACTACCACTGAGTATCGGTAACGTTGTCAGTGCTGCGGTGCGGTTGTATCGTTCTCATCTGAAGACTTATTTGAGGCTGGCTTTAATTGCTCACTTGTGGGTTATAGTTCCGATCTATGGCTGGGCAAAATATGCAGCTATTTCTGGACTAATTTCACGCTTGGCTTTTGGAGAATTGATTTATCAACCTGAAGGTGTTCAAACTGCTAGCAGCCATATTAATCCACGTCTTTGGTCATTTTTAAGAGTTGGTTTCCAAGTAGGTATATCTTTGCTGGTAATTTATTTCGGACTAGCGATCGTGGGCGGTATGCTAGCTGGCTTGATCGGAGTAGCATTAGGAGGGATATTAGGCGTTTCAGGCGTTATAGTCGCAACCACATTGGCAATAGCAGGTATTGTATTGTTGGGACTAACCTGGTTCTACTCTCGTTGGATAGTAGCTGAGGTGCCCCTAGCAGTTGAGGAAAATATCAATGGTGGCGAAAGTGTTGCCAGAAGTTGGGAGTTAACCAAAGCCTCAGTCTTTCGGATTCAGGGCATTGTTTTAGTTGGTTTTATCGTTACATTGCCGTTAGTATTTGTATTAAACTATATACCTAGCTTATTCCTCTTGAGGCTTGAGGAAGGTTCTGCCATCTACTCGATTGTGTATTTGATTTCTTTGATTGGAAGCTTGATAGGTGGAATTTTAGTCATGCCATTCTGGCAAGCACTAAAAGCTGTTCTATACTTAGACTTGCGTAGTCGGCGTGAAGGTCTAGGTTTACAATTACGAGAACCTCCCTCGCAAGATTTTCGTTAACTCAACAGCTTAATTCAACTCAATTAATTTTGAATTAGTTAAAATATGCGCTTTTTTAATCGCATCACATTCCAGACTCCAGAAAGTGTGGAGCTGGAATTCACTTTAGCAGGAATCGGTAATCGAGCTTTGGCGCTGTTGATTGACTATACAGTTTTGACTGTAACCTTGCTTGTATTTTTCCTTACCTGGACTGTATTTTCTACCCAACTGTTTAATTTTTTTGAGGACTTGATTACAAATGCTCAGAATTTAGGACTTTGGTTAATAGCAATTTTCTTTCTGATCGCCTTTGCGATTTACATTAGCTATTTTGTATTTTTTGAAACCTTATGGTTTGGGCAAACTCCTGGTAAACGGTTTGCTAAAATTCGCGTAGTTCGAGATGATGGTAGACTCATCGGGCTACAACAGGCAACGCTACGTGCCTTACTACGACCCTTTGATGAAACTTTGTTTATTGGCGCTTTTTTAATTATGTTAGGTCGCAACGAAAAGCGTTTGGGTGATTTGGCAGCTGGCACAATTGTAATTCAAGCCCAAACACCTACTGCATCCGCGAGATTGACAATTTCAGAAGAGGCAAAGGTACTTCATGAACAGTTAATCCAAATTGCCGATTTATCGCCCTTGTTACCTGATGATTTTGCTATTATTCGTGAGTATTTGCAGCGACGTTCTGCAATGTCACCAAAGGCAAGAGCTTTATTAGCTCTGAAGTTAGCCCAGCAGGTTCAAACTATTATTAGTTTAGAGAAGTTGCCGGAAGCTGTTACATCTGATATTTTTTTAGAAGCAATTTACCTTGGATATCAACAACCGGAATTTTAGGCTGGAGATTTTATTTAGAGGTTGTTTGAAAAGTCTAATTTATTACTCGCCGGGCAACTGGAAGTCGCGGCTACACAGACAAAACCCACACTTCTCTACGAGAGGCTGCGCCAACGACAAGCTCAGTGACCGCCTCCGTGGGTTAAAAGCCAATACAGTTCAGTTAAGCATTTTTTTCCGCTCTCTGTTTTCTCTGCGCCTCTGTGGTAGCCTGCGGCAAGCCGCTCCGCGTCTACGTTAAAAAGAATGACTTTGATAAAGAGTTTTAGCCTTAACCCAAGCGTATTGCTTTATGCGCCGTGTCAAAACCAATAGTTTACTACCAGCTGGTATTGGTCAAGGAGCGGCGATCGCACACAAAACTGGTACATTGAGATTTATCATTGGTGATGCGGGTATTATTCAAATGCCCAACGGGAAAAGCTATTTAGCAGGTGTTTTGGTGCAAAGACCAAACTACGATCCCAAAGCTGGAGATTTTGTCCGGGAAGTTTCGAGAAGAGTCTATAATTACCTAGACAATACCAAAGTTAGCAATATACAACCGATAGTTGGCGATGCCTCCGGTGGTCACTGAGCTTTGTCGTACCACTTTGTGGAAGCAAGCTACGCGGAGCGTCTCGTAGAGAAGTGTGGGCTACGCCTACGCACTCCTTAATAAATGTCTGACTTTTCATGTTATGTGGAAAAGCCACGAAACACCTAACCCCCTAACCCCCTTCCCGACGCGGGAAGGGGGAAAACTCAAAGTCTCTCTCCTAAGAGGAGAGAGATTTAGAGAGAGGTTTTCCAGATACCGTGAAAAGTCAGCAAAACCGATAAGTTATATTATCGGCGATGGCTCCACAGTCAGTTTCTCACATAACAACGGAGCGATCGCACTTGATCTCAAGCTACCCAGGGTATCCGCAGAGAACAGCTAAAAGCTAGTCACATCAATTGATAACAGTTCGCAATAAATCTTGAGTGGCGCGACTCTCAACGGAGTAATGGGGATCGTGGCGTAGTAGACTGTCCATAAAAAGCGCGTACACCGGACACTACCAGCGAAAGTAAATGAGGCCGCCACCCCCAACTCGTCTACCCAACAAGCATTACAGGTCTAGAGAATACCTTACACCAAGTGAAGTGCGATCTCTGCTGAATGCTGCGCTCGATCGCAAAGCTCGTTATTCTCACCGTGATTATACACTGATGTTGCTCATGTTTCGCCACGGCTTGCGGGTGGGGGAAGCTGTAGGGGCTAAGTGCGGTTTAAGGTGGGATGCACTGATGTGGGCCGAGCGTCAGATTTTCATCACCAGGGAAAAGGGCAGTGACTCTGGGGTGCATCCCTTGAGAGAGGATGAATTAGTTTTGCTCAAGGAACTCAGAGAGATGTTTCCAGATAGCAAATATATTTTCGTTTCCGAGCGTGGTGAGGTGATGTCCACTGATGCGGTGCGAAAGCTGATTGGGCGGCTGGCGGCACAGGCTGGGCTTGATATCAAGGTACACTGCCACATGATGCGCCATGCCTGCGGCTACTATCTGGTGAATCAGGGTTACAACACCAGGGAAATACAGGACTTTCTCGGACACCGCGATATCAAACACACTGAAAAATATACCAAGCTGAATGCTCGACGTTTCTTGAATTTTGATTGGGGTGATTTGTAACGAGCTTGGCTGAGAGCGACCCCAAGACATTGCAGGGCTAACCCAGAACTATCGCAATTTTGGGGATACGAGAAAGGGAAAACCTGGCCAACAGTCAATACTTCTTAATACTGCTTAATTCTTAACCGAGAAGTATTGAATTGTTTTTTAGATATTTTAGGTACTATTAGTTCCGAGCATAAATCGCCCAAACTATTGCTCTGCAAGAGATTTAGCTTTTAGGCGAATATTCTACCCCCCGTGAACGGTTACGTTTTGGTGGCGTTGCCGTATCTCCCTATGCCCTCGAAATCGCCTAAGTCCTTGCCCTCACTAAGTTTTTGGCTAGTCCCACACACACCCTATTTTATATATAGATAGGGTGTGTGCGGGACTAAACTATTCTCTGGCTTTCAATCTAAATTTTAAATCTTGGGGCATTGGGTCTTGGGCGATCGCTTACATACAAGCAATGCAATGTTTCAATAGCTACCTATACACGGATAACCGCGAAGCGGTGTCCGAAGCCAATAGCGATCGCACTCTAGCTCAAAATACAAAACCCCACAGCTAGAGACGCGCTACGGGGTGAGAATTGGGGTTTAAGCTTGGTTGCGTCGTTGTTCTAGGTGCTGTTGATGTAACTCTGGGAAGTTTTCTAAGTCCTCAATTGTCTGTGGGGCGGGTAGATTAGATCACCTGTACTTCCTCAGCTTGTAGCCCTTTTTGACCCATTGTAACTATAAATGAAACTACTTGTCCCTCTTTAAGCGATTTAAATTCATCTTGTATTGATTTGGAATGTACAAAAACATCGTCGCCACTTTGCGATGTTATAAAACCAAATCCTTTTTCGTCATCAAACGATTTCACTGTGCCAGTTTGCCTATTACTCATAATCTTGCATCTATATGTCAGTACTAAGTTTATACGTTATTGGATCGTCACTTCAACACTCATCTAAAAAATCACCCCCTGGATTTTGCCCCGAATTCGCCGCAACTTTGAGTTTCTGCATTCAGGTCAGCTTGTCACCGCTAGATAGTTGCAGTTCATTAACCCAATAAGGATAAGGGGGGTGGCATTGTCGATGCTGTTGCCTCTTGGGGCGTAGATGTCGGGAAATGGCAGTATGACGACATCGGCAATTAGGGGGCTAGGAGAAAGTCAGCAGTCGGCATAAAGCGCGATCGCCGCGTGTTAGACTGTCCACTGGATAGACTGGACACGTCCACTGGACAACCAGACTTGGCACTGGGAGAGGTGGTTCAATTGGTGGAAGCGATCGCTCGTCACCTCCGACCCGCCGAGCCACTACAGCACCTCAAAGAGCTAGAACTTGCTGCTACATCAGGCTGGCTTCTTTCTTCATCTGAAGTAGAGGGGCTTGTTGGGTGTAAGCCGAGGGTGAAGAAGGGCGAACAGCAGTTTACTCGTGGCTCGTTCAGTTTTGTAAGGTCTGGGAAGATTGGGAACCAGTCTGCTTGGAAGATAGTAAGAGTAAATTTTGCAGTAATTAAAAAACAGCAATTTATATAAAGCTGTAAACCATTGCAGGAGAAGGGTTTAGAGTCTGTGCGGCTTCGCACTGTTCTTACGAGGTAATGGCTCAAAAAGTTACAAGTATGTAAATTTTGTTTCGTTGATACTGAAGCTCAAAATTGTACTCTACCTAAAGATATATTTTGAAATTTAGTGAAAGTAAGTATGCTATTAACAACAGTATTTAAAGTTACTTTGTTAAACTTTGTAACTAAATGACTACTGAGTAACTTAACTAAACTTTCTCTAGTAAAGAGGTGTTAAAGAAATGGTAACGATCAGGAAATTTCTTGTAGGTTTAGGGAGTTTAGCACTTTTTTTTATTTTGACTAACAACGAATCTGCCTATGGAGAAACAATTACATTCAGCGATGTTGTCAATAATAATCCTGGAAGAAATGCTAGCTTTGAAACTTTAGAAGTTAACAACTTTATATTTGATGCTCAAGGTGCTTTTGATATTGTAGAGCTAGTCTTTGAGCCAGCTACCTGTTTTGTCGATTGTGTTCCTGGAGATTTACCTTACTTAGCAGCAGGAGGAAGTGGTAGAACTATTTCTATAAGAAATGCTGATAATGCTTTCTTTTCAATAGCTAGTATTGATGCTTCAAAAATAGCAGCTTTTAGTATTAATAATGATCTTGCATCTCCACAAATAGTCATTAGAGGATTAAAAAACGATAACTCACAAGTATCTACATTTTTTAATTTAGAAAATAAATTTCAAACATTCCTACTGCCTCAAACATTTAACAATTTGCAATCCGTGATTTTTTCAGGAGTAATAGGAAGAGAAAATTTTGATGATAATCTTGCTGTTGATAACATTGTTATTTCACTAGCTACTCCTATACCAGAATCTACTTTTATACCAAGTTTGTTAGCTATTGGTACTCTTAGCACAGGTTTAGCCATTAAAAGGAGATTTTACCCAAAAATTAAGCAAACTAGAGAAAGCTGAACTCTGACTAAGACAAATATTGGTATTGAGCCTTTCAGCTCCGACATCGCAAGGAAGTTTCGCGGTCGCACCGAGCCATAACCTTTACTACAAGTGATTGATAGCCTTTACTTTACAGCCGTTGCTTAAGAGTTTTTCTGACATCAGGGTGGCTTGTTTGTTCAGAGTACAGTACAGACTTTGCGCTAATAAACCTATTGCATATAAAAAACCCTGGAGAAATGCCAACTCTATCGAGATTGCAATTTATTCAGAGTTGTAAAGTGTATATTTATGGCACGTAAAAACGTAAACTAAGTATTCCCCAAAATTTTGGGATTTGAACATTAATAGATTTGATTTTCAGGGGGGCGTGCCGAGAGCAACCACAGAGTATATGCTCTACTCTCTACCATCTAAACGCAAATTACACGATTGTCGGCTCAACGCCAGATCAATATATATAGGCAGTAATTACACGTTTTGGCTCTTACGTGTAACGCGGCAATTGAAACTGGTTCTACAAGAGCCAATGCCTCATGGCTTGAGGTAAAAATTTCCTCGTCAGCACTTGGCACGGGTCTATGAAGAAGTGCCAGCTTCTTTAATGGAGAGAAAGTCCCTTTCCAAAACCTATTTTTTGACTCAAAGCGATCACCCAAAGCTAAAAAAGTGGTGAGAATTTTTTTCATAGAATAGCGCAGAGTTAGCTGTTTTTAATTGGGTGTTAGCAGAATTTTTGTTAGCAACATCAAAGTATTTGGTCAAATCTGGGATTGCTACCCTACAGGAACGCTAAGAGCAAACGGAGCGATCGCCAGAACAAAAATACCTTTTTGGGCAAGTTAGTAAATTGAGAAAGTGTTTTCTGTAATTATTCTTTACAACGTGTCCGTTTTTACATGTATTTCGTCATGACCCCTAATAGGTATCACCGTAGCAGTTGCTATAGCATTGTTTCAATGTGTTTTTCACGGCTAGAAAAACTACATCAGCACTACAAAAGGGCTTTTAATTAAAGACTCAATTCATCATCTTGCTGGCGTTGCTGTTGCTGCTGTTGCCTTAAGTGTCGCCCATAATCAAGTAGCTGCTGATTCCAATCATGTGCCTGAGATTTTTTGATTTGGGACTGTGGCATTAGTTCTAATACACCCTGTGCTGCCGCATCAGCGCTTTTATCGTTACCAAACGCCACCAGTACATGAGGAATATTCCGCAATCGCTCAAGTGGTAAGCTTTTGATGTCATCAATAGCCATATAGACTGTTCGTTCGGGTGGAACATCGCCCCTGATAAGATATTCCAGCATGGCTCTTGAAATAGCATCGATGGGAGACTTGCACAGAATCGCTGTTGAGGTTTTATCATTAGCCTTACCCCCCAAGTGGAAGTAAAACCAGCTATCACGGCGTTTGGTTCCTTTCTCGTATCCCTTAAAGCTGTTGTTCTCCCCCTTAGTTCCTCTGAGGAATGCACCGTTACGTTGACCATCAAGATTTCGCATGACAAAAACAGCATTTTGTTGATCATCAGCGTAAACTAGCCCTTGGTTATGAAGCATTTGCACACAATCAGAGGGAATGCCCCGAAATTGATTGAGGTAACGCTCAATGGCTGACCAGTTAGCTTTATCTTCAACGGGTGGGGTGAATTGGGGACGGGGTTCAGTCTGGATAATGTCAGCCGCCCTGTTTTTAACGTGAGCGATCGCTGCACGTTCTACCGAGGCTTCCCCAAAACGCTCATGTAACCAGACAACCGCCTGCCGAAAATTGCAATTGTTAACGTGCATCACCAAGTCAATCGCACCCCCTGATCCCTTTTGTTGATCGGGGGCAAAGTCGTAGAATTTGGGCCCATCTATATTAATGATGTGTCCGTGACCCCTCCATCGCTCATAATCGTAATTTAGCCCCAACTCCCAGGCGACATCCTCTAAGGCCAAGTCCCGCAGTTGTTGGGTTTTCAATTCCAGCTCGCGCACAATTTCTTCTAGCCGTTGTCGTTCCTTCTCGCTGGCCCTAGCCCGTTGCTCTGCACGGAACAATCGCTCTGCCATGAACGAACGGTCAGCCAGTTGGTGGTTAATCGCTTGGAAGTGTTCATCAGACTGAATCCTGGCAACGTAATTCCTGGCTGATTCAAACGGAGTGGGTGCTAATTGGTTATTTGTAATGACTGCGGTCAAAGGTTCACTGTTAACCGCTTGGTAATATTCCTTTACTTTGGTGTGGGTTGCCTTACTGCCCTTAACCCCCCGTTCAATGCCCAAAGGAGCAAGTGCAGCAGCATAGCTATCTTGGAGTTTCGATAACTTAATGCTGGCAGCACCACCATTACCCCCAAACATTTCTTTGTGGCTTA
>NZ_WBKM01000300.1 GCF_015714725.1 Nostoc sp. WHI | reverse complement strand
GGGGAGAATAATTACTAACTAAGTAAGTAGGTGAGAATAAATCAAAGTAGATTAAGTAATGTAAAAAATCTTGAGATGAGTTCGTAGTCAGGGCTTCAGCCCTAAAATTAGGACTAAAGTCCTTACTACAAACCTTGAATTATTCACGCCGCTCTACTTACTAACTACTAGCTACTAACTACTAACTTCTAACTAACCTTGCAATATGTCCCAAAACAGCATTAGGGAAATCACCAACAACATCACGCCTGCTGATTTTTCTACAGTTTTCGGGCTGAGTCGGTTGGCTATCCAAGTACCTAAAAGTACACCTAATAAGCTGGTGGTTATCAGCGCAGCCGCAGAGCCGACAAATACAACCCACGGCGAATGAGATTCTGCACTCATTAACAGAGTGGATAGCTGAGTCTTATCTCCAATTTCTGCTAGAAAAATGGTTACAAAAGTTGTACCAAAAACTACTAACGCTGATTGCTGCTTTTGAGGACTATCCGCAACTACAGACTGAACTGGCAGGGCGGTTAAGTTAAAATCAATACTGTCTTTGAGTTCTGGCTCAATCTCAGCCTGAAATATGCCAGAAATGTCCAAAGGAGCAGAGTCGAGTTTCACAGGCAGTAGTTTTGTTGCTAGGTTGTTTTCATATTTCTATCATATTCTCAGATTGTTAATAAATTGCAACTCCAGATACAAAAAGAAGCGGTGGGAGTCTCAAAGCCCAACAGCTTTATTGAAGCGTAGTATTTCTAGACTGCGATCGCCATAGACTCCTTCTATTTGCTGGCGACAGCAGTCAATGGCAAAATCGTTGACTTCTTCGGGTTCAACCCCATACATATCTTGAAATACTTCTGATTCCACCCGGCAGAAGCGTGGACGCTTTGAGTAGATGCGACATTCTCGGTTGGTATGGTCGAAATTAACGCACCATCCGCCTTCGCCTACCATACTGAGGTAAAGTTCTAGTTCTGGTGGAGAGAGATACTCATCCAAATCTGGACGCTCTGCTGGATCAAGATTACAGCAGGCTCCACATTGCTTTATACATTGCCAAGTTGCCATTTTGGATTAGGGAGTTGGGAGGGGCGAACAGGGAAGAATAACATAATGCAATGCTTCATGCCCAATTTATCTATTTTATGTCTTTTCTTATACTTTTGTTAAGTAAATTAAATTTAGCAGGCCATAGCCAGATATGATCGATTGCGGGTTTTGTGATTAAGTTATTGAATTTTTTAAAACAATTGGGAGGAAAAGGGTAAAAATGTTTGATTCTTTGTTTAACACCTTCACCAGTATCAATTGGGAAGTTATTTTCCAATTGCTGTCCGTGGCGCTAATCGTGATTTCTGGGCCATTGGTAATCTTTGTACTGGCATTTCGTAACGGTAATCTCTAAGAGTGCTGAGTGCTGAGTCAGAAGCAGTGTGGAGTGCTGAGTAAAAGAAAATTTTGGAATTTAAAACTCATACTTCATAATTCATAACTCAGCACTCAATACTGATAACGCTTGAAGGGCAGCTTGAATAATGCTGTTATATTGTGGTTGAAAAATATCAACTTCCTTGGCGTTTTGACGATTAGTACCTAGCAAACCGATTGTATCTCCTGGCTGCATGGCTAAGACCTTGCCTTCAGGATTTTTAATTCTTAATTCTGCTGTAATACCGTTTTTATAAAAACCACAAGTATACTGTCGCTGGTTGTATTCAAAGGTTGTGCTTGATGGGATAAGTGGCGAAGCAAAAAATTGTTGAAGTTGAATTGGCAGTCTGACACCTATTAACTCTAGCTCGATGGTAGTGTTACCGTTAAAGTAATTTTCTCGCAGTTTGTAAGCGATATCTACTCGCAATGGTAGTTGGAAATAGTCGCCCCAACGCCAAGCGATCGCTTTGATTTTATACTGCTGATTATCGGCAGTTTGGGCAATTGTTAATTTAATATGACCCTTACCTACAATTTTTTGCTCAACCACCTGGACATTAGGTGTCCAGAAAATTGGATCGGGGTTGTCCATACCGCAGGGGTGTAGAGCATTAAGCTGTTGGTAAAGCTGCTGATTGATTTGATTGAGGTTGACTTCAGCATCAATTTTGAGCAGAGGTTTGAGATGCTGGGGTTCAAGACACTGGTTAGCAAACTTAATCAAACGCGATCGCAACACCTGTAAATTCTCTGCTGAAAAAGAAAATCCCCCGGCTGCTTTGTGTCCGCCAAATTTCCCTAGTAAATCGTGACAATATTCCAAAGCTTCAAACACATTAAACTCTGGAATCCCTCTTGCTGAACCGCGTATGTGTTGCTCATCATCCTCATAAGTACCGATGAACACGGGAACACCGTAGCGTTCTACCAACCGGGAAGCGACAATCCCAATAACGCCGTGATGCCAATTGGGTTGAACAACAACTAATACACGGTCTTGTTGGAGAGACGCAACAAATTCTGTTTCTACAAAAGCGATCGCTTCTTGTTCAATTTGCTCACACATTAATTGGCGACTGGTATTTGTTTGTTCGCACTGCTTCGCCAGTTCTAGCGCCACTCCCATATCATCAGTAGTCAGCAGTTCAATGACAGTTTGGGGGTTCCCAATCCGACCAATAGCATTAATTCGTGGCCCCAAGCGAAACCCGATATCTTCAGGCTTTAGCGATTTTGGATTTTGGATTTTCTCCCTTGCTCCCCTGCTCCCCTG
>NZ_WBKM01000186.1 GCF_015714725.1 Nostoc sp. WHI | reverse complement strand
CTCCCCACTCAACCCAACGAATATTTGTTATCGGTGCGTGATAATGGTATAGGTATAGAATCCCAATATGCAGAACGTATTTTTATAATTTTTCAGCGCTTGCACGGTAGAGGTAAATATCCAGGTAATGGAATTGGTTTGGCAATTTGTAAAAAAATTATAGAACGCCACGGTGGCCAGATATGGGTTGAGTCGAAACCGGGTCAAGGCTCGACTTTCTACTTCACAATTCCAGATAGAGCAGGTAAGCAATCGTGAGCAGCGAAAAGGCAATTATGCATATTGAGGTTTTGTTGGTAGAAGATAATCCTGGCGATGTTCAACTTACACGCATCGCCCTGGAAGATAGCAAAATCTCGATTAACCTGAATGTGGTGGAAGATGGTGTAGAGGCAATGGCATTCTTGCGAAAACAGGAAAAATATGTTAAAGCAGCCCACCCAAATATTGTGCTACTCGACTTGAACCTTCCTAGAAAAGATGGACGGGAGGTACTGGCAGAAATTAAAGGAGATGAAAACCTCAAACGAATTCCTATAGTGATTT
The DNA here is from genome assembly GCF_015714725.1 of Nostoc sp. WHI. GTDB lineage: Bacteria > Cyanobacteriota > Cyanobacteriia > Cyanobacteriales > Nostocaceae > Nostoc. Next base: position 21,244 of record NZ_WBKM01000186.1, on the reverse strand, counting down.
TGACGACTTCCCAAGCTAAAGAAGACATCCTTGAAGCTTATAACCTTTCTGCAAACTGTTATATAACTAAGCCAGTAGATTTTGATGAATTTGTTAACATTGTAAAATCAATAGAAAATTTTTGGTTTGCGATCGTAAAACTGCCACCGGAGTAATGGAAATGGCAGCTAATAATATAAAAGTTTTGTTAGTAGAAGATAACCCTGGTGATGTCTTTTTGTTACACGAGTTATTAAAGGAAGTTACTACAGATATAGTTGAGTTGATGCCCGTTGAGCGGCTTTTTGAAGCTCTCAACGACTTATCTAAAGAAGATTTTGATGTGATTCTGTTAGACCTTTCGCTACCAGATAGTCAGGGATTAGAAACCTTTATTATTGCCCACAATCAGGCAAAAGCAACTCCGATAATTGTGCTGACGGGTATAGACGATGAAACCCTGGCAATTAGGGCAATGCAAAAAGGAGCGCAGGATTATTTAGTCAAAGGGCAAGTCACTGGCGACTTGCTGGTGCGCTCAATGCGTTATGCAATCGAACGTCAACGGGCAGACAACGCACTACGTCAGAGTGAAGAACGATTTCGGGTTGCTCTCAAAAACTCCCCAATTTTTGTTTATAACCAGGATATGGAGTTACGTTACACCTGGGTTTACAATCCCTCCTATGGATTGACGGTTGAGGAAATATTGGGCAAACAAGACTTAGATATCATCCCCGTTGAAGATGCTCAACGTCTTACCACTATTAAACTTCAAGTATTAGCTACAGGCATAGGAATACGAGAAGAAGTATCAATTACAATCAAAGAAACAACTCGCTATTACGACTTAACTATCGAGCCATTGCGGAATGAAACGCAAGAAGTTGTCGGAGTGACTTGCGCTGGTATTGATATTAGCGAGCGACAAGCTGCGCTACGCGAACGCAAATTGGCAGAAGAAAAAATCCGCGAACAAGCAGCATTACTTGATGTCACCACAGATGCCATTTGCGTGCGAGATTTAAACAATAAAATTGTTTTATGGAACAAAGGCGCAGAGACACTTTACGGCTGGCTAGCTACAGAGGCTTGGGGCAAAAATGCTAGTGAGCTTTTGTATGACGAACCTTCCCCGGAAATTGAAGCGGCTCTATTGCAAGTTCTTAGTAAAGGTATGTGGCAGGGCGAATTAACTAAACTTACTAAAAGTGACAAGGAAATCCTCGTTGCTAGTCGCTGGACTTTGGTGTACGACGAACAGGGGAAACCTAAATCAATTCTCACCGTTGACACAGACATTACTGAGAAAAAACAACTAGAAGCTCAATTGTTTCGCGCTCAACGCCTGGAAAGTATTGGCACCTTAGCTAGTGGCATTGCTCACGACCTCAACAATATACTGACACCGATTCTGGCAGGAGCGCAACTGTTACCGCTCAAATTTCCCGATGTGGATGAGCGGACTCGTCACATACTAGAGATTTTGGAAATTAATGCTAAACGCGGCGCTGATTTAGTTAAACAGGTGTTGTCCTTTGCGCGGGGTGTGGAAGGAAAGCGGATTACTTTGCAACTCAGACATATAATTGTGGAACTTGCCAAGGTTCTTAAAGAGACATTTCCCAAATCCATAGAAATCAGCACTGATGTACCACAGAATTTGTGGATGGTTTCTGGAGATAGTACCCAACTGCATCAAGTGCTGATGAACCTCTGCGTCAACGCCCGCGATGCTATGCCTAATGGCGGTACTTTAATAATCTCTGCCGAAAATCTGTTAATTGACGAAAGTTATGCCCGGATGAACTGGGGAGCTAAAGTTGGGGCTTACATAGTGGTTACTGTCTCTGATACGGGTATCGGCATTCCTGGGGAAATTTTAGATAGAATTTTTGAGCCATTTTTTACCACAAAAGAAGTGGGTAAGGGTACAGGGCTTGGACTTTCCACCGTGCTGGGTATCATTAAAGGCCACAAGGGTTTTGTAAACGTCTATAGCGAACCGGGAACTGACACCAGCTTTAAGGTTTACCTACCAGCAGTGGAAGGAATGGAACCACTCAGCCAGGAAGATTTGATACCGCCCACAGGACAAGGAGAATTGATTCTGCTTGTGGATGATGAACCCGCCATTTTAGACATTATAAAAACATCGTTGGAAGCTCACAACTACAAAGCTATAGTAGCTAGTGATGGCATTGAGGCGATCGCATTATACGTTAAAAATATAGACAAAATTAGTGCTGTACTAATGGATATTATGCTGCCCTCGCTGGATGGTTTAACTGCCATCCGTACTTTGCAAAAAATCAATCCACAAGTCAAAATTATTGCCAGTAGTGGACTAATGTCTGACAATAAGCTAAGTGCAGTAACTGACATTGGTGTCAATACGTTTTTGTTGAAGCCTTATACTGTCAACGAATTATTGCTTTCTTTAGAGAAAGTATTATCTTGAGTAAAGTAATCGTATAACAAACCTGATAGCTGTGAGTACAAAAAGCTGCTCGATTGCAACTATATTTGGAGAATTGTTGCGATCGCCTCGCATCTTAACATACATATATCAAAGGTTTTGTCAATATTTTTAGGGCGATGCCTACGGCGGGCAAAGCCTACGCAACTCAATGTAAGTTAGCCATTATCTTCATTGATAACGGCAACTCATTAATTACACCTACACATTAAAGCGAAATAACATCACATCCCCTTCCTGCACAATATACTCTTTTCCTTCACTACGAACCAACCCTTTTTCCTTTGCAGCATTCATCGAACCAGTCGTTACCAAATCTTTATAAGCAACAGTTTCAGCACGAATAAATCCCCGCTCAAAATCACTGTGGATTACACCAGCAGCTTGAGGTGCAGACATTCCAGTATTAATTGTCCAAGCGCGGGTTTCTTTGGGGCCGCAAGTGAAGTATGTCCGTAAGCCTAACAAAGTGTAAGTTGCACGAATCAATGATTTCAAACCGCCTTCTTCCACACCTAAAGACGCAAGAAAATCAGCTTTATCTGCCTCTGGTAACTCCACTAATTCAGCTTCAACTTGAGCCGAAACTATGACAACTTGAGCATTTTCTGTCGCTGTAATTTGTCGTACTGTTTCCACAAAAGCATTACCAGTTGCCAACTCATCTTCAGATACATTGGCGGCGTAGATAATCGGTTTATAAGTGAGCAGTTCTAGTCCTTTAATAATTTCTGCTTCTTCTTCATTCAAGCTCACCTGACGCACCGATTTACCTTCATTTAAAGCCGCAGCTAATTTTTCTAAAACTGTGATTTCAAACTGTGCATCTTTGCTGGTACGAGCTTGTTTGCGAGTCCGGTCAATTCGCCGCTCAATTTGTGATAAATCTGATAAACCCAGTTCTATATTAATGATTTCAATATCTCGCGCTGGGTCAACAGAACCAGCAACGTGGATAATATCATCATTCTCAAAACAACGTACCACATGGACGATCGCATCAACTTCCCGGATGTGGGACAGGAATTGATTTCCTAGTCCCTCACCCTGACTTGCACCTTTAACTAAACCGGCAATATCTACAAATTCAACCCGCGCCGGGATAGTTTGTGCCGAACTGGCAATTTTAGCAAGAGTATCTAACCGCTCATCCGGGACTGCGACAACGCCGACATTCGGTTCAATCGTGCAAAAAGGGAAGTTAGCTGCTTCTGCCTTGGCATTAGCAACTACAGCATTAAATAAAGTAGATTTTCCGACGTTGGGAAGTCCGACAATTCCGGCTCTTAGCATTTTGGATTTTAGATTTTAGATTTTAGATTACATTACCAAGGTAATTTAAACAGGTTCCGGTATCGTTTGGGGAATTGGCCCTGGAACTGTTTGAGGAATGGGAGCAGGTACTGGTTCTGGTAAGGGTTGGGGTATCCCTGGCCCCGGTACAGGTTCGGGACTAGGTAGCGGGTTCGGGCCAGGAGTAGGAATTTGTGGTTCTGGTATAGAAATCGCAGTGGGATTAATCATGGTAAATCTAAATTAAATTATTCAACCTTCTCAACCTAGATGACAACCTCAGTCGTTGACATCTCCCCAAAAGACTATACCCACGAACACTTCCTTTGACTAAAACAACTTTGCGCTCCTCTGCGCTTCCCTTTGCGCCCCTTTGCGTTAAAATTCCCCACGATTTCACACAAAGCTCACCAAACTACTGCTCCTTTACCTTTTCTACCACCTCTGGCACTGGATCATAACCACCAGGATGAAACGGATGACAGCGCAAAATCCGCCGAGTTGCCATCCACCCACCACGCAGCACCCCAAATCGTTCAATAGCTTGAATAGCATACATCGAACAAGTTGGTTGAAAGCGACAACTTGGAAGAAACAACGGCGAGATAAACATTCGGTAGCCCCGAATCAGCCAAATCAATAATAATTTCATTACAGTTACCCAAATCTTATAGATTAGTAACAGAAGTAAAAATTTTCATTTCGTCGCATCTTTGTTAATTACATTTTCCGACTTCACCTCAATTCCGGTTTTATGGCTGCAAATTGCCTTGGCTGCAACTTGGGTGCTACTCATCCTGCTGATTGCATGGGTAGTAAACCGCTTCGCAGACGAGCCAGAAATCGTGCGGAAGATAGTTCATATTGGCACTGGTAATGTGATTTTAATCGCTTGGTGGCTAGATATTCCCGCCAGTGTAGGAATTACAGCTTCTATTTTAGCGAGTGCAATCACCTTATTATCCTACCGATTGCCCATTCTTCCTGGTATTAATAGCGTTGGACGGCAAAGTTTAGGGACATTTTTTTACTCTGTCAGTTTTGGTATTTTAGTTGCGTGGTTCTGGTACTTGCAACAACCCCAGTACGCAGCATTAGGGATTTTGATAATGACTTGGGGAGATGGATTAGCAGCTTTAATTGGGCAACGCTTTGGTACACACAAGTATAAAGTTTTTGGGACAGAAAAAAGTTGGGAAGGCTCCCTAACTATGATGCTCGTTAGCTATCTTGTCAGTAGTTTGATTTTAGTTGGAACTCAAGGAAACAGTTGGCAAACTTGGGCAATATCGCTGATAGTGGCGGTTATAGCTACTGCTTTAGAAGCTGTTTCATTTTTAGGTATTGACAATTTGACAGTTCCTTTAGGCAGTGCAGCCCTTGCTTTCTTTTTAAGTCAATTAGTTTTGAATTAGTAATTGCCTTGGGTACTATTCATAATTGAGTAAACAAGAGATAGTGCCAAAAATTTATAGTCAGTCAATAATTTGACTTTGGACAAAAAGTTTTTGATAGGGTAATAGCCTTGAAATTATCTGGCTCTTGCGTTAGTTTTACGGTACGGCATTAAAATCGCAGTTTTATAGAAAGGTTAAAAGATTTAAAGTACACTCACAGCAAGGAACACAGGCTATGATTAGATTTGATTTATTATTCGATTCCATAAAATGAACTGAAGAGCCAATTATCTTAACTTTTGAATATTTACGGTAAAAGTTGAGCCTCATTTTGACAGAGAAAACGCCCTATCTAAAATCATCTTAACGTCAGTTGGACTTCGGGATATATCTCGTTGCCAAAAACCAAAGCCACCATGCTGATTAACTGCTTTAATCCACTGGTCTAAAAATGAACTTTTAGCTTCATCTTTGTGGGTATATTTACCTTTAGTTTCTAAAATCAAGAAACTCCCAGTTTTTATCCGAATAATAAAGTCTGGCCGATACTTGCGAACAACCCCTTCAAATATGTAGAGAATTTCAAACCCCAGGTGGTCATTTTTAACCCAAGCCTCAACATTGGGATTTCTATCTAGTTCAAATGCTTCACTAGCTTCCCATGTACTATCGAAAGTGCAGCAGGTGATGTGTGATTTCCGCGTGTATTCACATGGCTTACCCGTATACCATGAGCGCATATCACCAGTAGAGCGAATTGGATAATTTTGGTCAAAAACAGGTTCAATTGCTTCTGTATTTTCTAAATAAATAGCATTCCAAATGTGCTGAACTAATTTGCTCAGATTGAGAGTAATAATAATCCGTCGTCGAATTTCATCTAAATTAAACAAAGGTGGATTAATTCTGATCAAACCTGACTGAATAAAGTCTTCCACTAATCTAATCAGCTTGGCTAATAAATATTCTCGATTACCTTTCCATCCAGGTTTCATCTGATCAAAGATATCTCTGGCAGTCTCGAAAGCAATTTTCTGCATCCGAAATTTGCGTCCTAAATCTTCCAGATCAATCCCCTTAATTTTTGTAACATCTGGTTTACCATCAACAATTGGCGCTAATTCAGCCAGTGTACTATTATCAAAAGCATCTAGCTCTAAAGGCTCAACTTGACTTAAATTAAGCTTAAGTTCAGGCTTATAAATGTAATCAACTCGGATAATATTAGGAAAGCTAATTTCAAACTCTTGCTTTTCGGGGTCGGGTTTTATTTCAGTTTTAGGTTGAGAGGGTGGAGGTGTTGTTTCTTCATTAGATTCATGGGGAATAAAGGTGAAGGGAACACCAAAAATGTTGACATACTCTGGTTCAAGTAAATTTGTTTCTGGGTTAATATCGTAAGCCGTTCTTCTCAAGCCTCTACCCACAACTTGTTCACAGAGAAGTTGGCTGGTGAAGGCTCTAATACCCATAATGTGAGTTACTGTTTTAGCATCCCATCCTTCAGACAGCATCCCAACTGAGATCACATTTTGAATTTGTTCACCTGGTTTACCAACTTGACCAACCGTGTCAACCTTTTGTCTTAAAAGTTCTGCTTGCTGCTGTTTAGTTAACTTGGGAATATTTTCTTCATCAGATGTATCGTCTTCATTAATATCTGAGGTTCTGTATTGTATTTCAGAACTTTCTTCCTGAGACTCTGCCATTTTCAGCACGTTAGAATCTATATGGAGAATGCGTTCTGGAATGCAAAGTTCTTCTATTTGAATTTTATAATGATTGAAGGCATAATTAATCCGAGCTGCGGTTTCAGTGCGGTTAGCAACAGAAATCATTACTGGAGGAACTTTATGTCCAGCTTGCTCCCAAGCTTTGGCTGTTTCTAACCAGTCTTTACCTAACAAATAATAAGCATTAGTTAATAAATCAGGTAAAGATTCATCTGGTTTTGCTTTGCGATTGAAATCATCTTTAACTTCAACATCATTATATAAGTGATAATAACGAGATTTAAAATCTTTGGGGTTAAGCCCGCCATCATCACGAATAACAACACGAGGGGTTTTAACTAAGCCTGACTCAATAGCATCATTTAACCCAAAATCACTAACAATCCAGCCGAATAAAGCTTCTTCAGAACTTCTCTTACCAGAAGGTACAAAGGGTGTAGCAGAAAAATCAAAACAGGTGAGTATTCCTCTAGCTGTGTGGATGCGGTCAAGTCCTTTAATCCATGTGTGTGCTTCATCAATATCTTCTTTGCTAATACCCTTTATTTTAGATTCAACAGGAATACGCCAAGCATGATGTGCTTCATCGTTGATGACTAGAAGATTCCTAAAATTAGCAAGTTCACCTAAAATATCCCTGACATAAGCTTCGTCACTTTTTGCTCCACGTTTATCTACTCCCTTCTTTTTCTCAATCTGTTCCTTCGTTTCCCAATTGAGAATGTGCCAATTACGGACTAAGACTTTACCTTGACGCAGCTTATCAAACAAGCCAAGAGGAATAATGTTAAAAATCTCGTAGTAATTGTTTTCGGTAGAAGGAATTAGAACTTGTAGGCGATTCTTAACCGTTAATCCGGGTGCGACAATAAAGATGGCTTGGGAAAAACGGGGATCTTGGGGATAGGTGACTTTGTTGAGGATTTGCCATGCAATTAGCATTGCCATGACGATTGTTTTTCCTGAACCTGTCGCCATTTTACAGCAGAGACGTTTGAAGGCTCCACCATCTGAGGGAATATCAATACCAACCTTCTCAGATGGTGGAGATTCAACCATCCAGATTAAGGTTTCTATTGCTTCTAACTGACAAAAGAATAAAGGTAAATCACGTTCTTCTGGATTGTGCCAGTGTTCTAATAGACGCTTAGTAACACCTGTAACGCCCGGATGTCCATTCTCACACCAAGCTTTGACACGCAGACGTATTTGGTTAACTAGAGGAATTTCAACAAATTTACCAGGAACATCAAAGGATTTTGAGTTTTCAGAAGCGATCGTGTAACCTGCGGGTCTTCTGCCTTCTACAAGTTTAAACAGACGAGTTTGGTAATTGTACTGCCAATATTTTTTTGGCTCCTCATAGGGGGAGTTGATGATGAGTTGGTCAATTGTATTTCGAGCATTCATGCTTTCAACTCTCTACGTTAGAACAAAATTTATCTCTAGCATCAAGGGAATTGAGAATTTCAGTTTTTTTATATCCAAGCTTTCTTAGAGATTTTTTTAAATCTTTAGCTCTATTGTAAATATGAAGTTCGTCATTAGTGATAAGGTCACAATCACTTAAAGCAGCAGTTTCAACAAAACAGCAGTCAATAGTTTCACTGACTTCAATGATTATTTTTCTAATAGAATCTCTCAAATTATGAGGTATAGGTTTTTCCAAAACCCTATGTTCTTTGATTTTTAGCCAATATCTTAATAAATAAATTTCAAACTCATCCTGGTTGTCAGGATTATCAATCATAGCACTAAGTATAACTTCATATTCACCTAAAATTTTTCCATATTTGTCAACTTGCAGTGTATGCGAAGTTGCAAGGGATGCTAATAATTGATGGATGTGTGTATCTCCTTTTCCTCCAGGAGGATTCTTCAGATGTTTAAAGATATTTGTATCAATAACTATAGGTAGCATAGTGTTTGTATGTAATTATACGCAAGCATCTGGACGTATTCCTAGAGCCTCCATTACATCCGCTCCAAAGAAACTCATAGGTAGCCCTTTCTCAAGAACTCCATTAGAATCAATACTTAAGTTTTTAACTTTTACAAAACTTTCATTATTTTGGTTTTTTTCAATATAAAAATATGCAATTGTTACATCTTCTGGTTTTAACTCACCTTTTGAAATTAGTTTACGAAGTCTTAAAATGATATTTTCACTATGAGTTTCAATCAAAGATGGAACACCCCGTTTTATCCACAATTCAGCGAAGAAAGAACCCATTTCAAGTTGAGCAGCAGGGTGAATTTGAGCTTCTGGTTGTTCAACAATTAGTAACTTTCCTGGATTGAGTAAAGCTCCTTGTACAAAGATTGGTATACATTGGCTAACACCAAAGCCAAAATCAGCTAGATAAGATTCGGCTCCAGTTAATTTGTTTTTTGCTCTAAATACAGGAATAAAGCCTTTGGCAGAAGGCTCAAATCTTACATTTTCAATATCTACAACTGATTCAATGTGGTGCTGAATAAAATTAGCTCTTTTACGTCCTTCCTCAGTCTCGTCCTTGAGAATTTGCTGTAAGTGAGGCATGACGTATTCACCCCGATGTCCAACATCATCAGCAGGCGGACTACCTAGTATGGCACTTCTCTCTGATTCTTCCCGAACAGGTGATAGATGGCGCATAGATATAATTTCATTTCTTATACCATCCAGGTAGAGATTATCAAAAGCAGATTTGAGTATCTCTACTGAATCATTTGGAAGAGGAAATTTAAGAAATCTAGTGCGTCTAATATTTGTTTCTTCTTTATGGAGAAATTTTTTTCCTCCAATCTTACAAGTAACTGTATGTTTAGCTTGTTTACCACTATATGGAATACTGCCAAAAATGCAAAAGTCAGCTATTAAATCATTTGCAGCAATTTGTAAATCAACTTTGACACTAGTTGCTTGTCCTAGTGGGTCTTCAGTTGTAACAGTTGAAAATGGGTTCAACTTAATTGTCAGATCAATGCTATTATCTTCTATTTTTGGGATAGCTTTACTTTGTTGGAGTTCCTCTCTAATTTGTTGAATTTTAGTATCGGGTAAATCATTAGTTTTGAGATTCAAAGTAAATTGAAAGCTCTTGCTACGTGATTTAGTATTTTTTAAATCTTTAAAAGTGCCAAGACTGACGTGCCGCCCCTCAGTAGAAAAAAAATCACCTTCACTAGATTCGCTAGACTCTAGAGTTTGCTGTAGCATAAGCAAAAACTTAATTAGTGTGGATTTTCCAGCACTGTTGCGGCCAATCAAAATTGTGATCGGTCTAATACGAATATCTATATCTTTTCTAAATGCTCGAAAATTTTTTAGTTTAATATTGGTTAGCATAGGTAAATTTTAATTAGTTAATCTTCTAAGTTAGCCGGATAATTTTTAGAGATTCGATTCCTCGATCATCAACTATTTTTACAGCAACGCGCTGATAATTACCCATTTCAAAAGGTAATGAAACAGTTCCTTGATAGGACTCAATTAAATCTTCATCAATCTCGGCTTTTAGATTTCTGGCAAGACGTGACCAGGCATCTTTCTCTCCTGCCAGTGGAAAGAAAACTTGGCTGGGAAAAATACTTCTGCCGTCATAATCAGTATCTAGCATCCACATGGCGATTTTTTCAACACTGCCAGATTCAATATTTCCGGTTTTGGTGTTGTAGTAATCGAAGCCATGAACTTCAACTTCCCATTTACCTGTATCTTCTCCTCTATGAATACGACGAAGTGCGACATCGGGTTGACCAATGAGCCAAAAACTCTCGTTGCTGGCACGTTTTTTCTTCAGGTCTTCTGTAAGTAGATCCGCATTCATTTGTACTTTGAGTAGAGTAACACCAGGCCAGTTAGTTTCATCAATGTCTTTTGCTGCTTCAGGGTCAAATTGAAAAGCAGAAAAAATAACTAGCTTAGGTTTAGGAATCAGGCTTTGTGCTTCTTCAATTGCCATATCGACCTGGCGTTGATCGAGAGGAGCGTGTTCTAACCCAAAGGAAATAACGGCTCGCATGGGCTTGTCTTGAGTGTCATCTTCTTCATTACTTGGTTTAGTTTCGCCATCAGCATGAAGCCAACGAGTTCCCGCTAAAGGTTCAACTCTAGAAAATAGAATGTATTGACCGCCTTTACCTCGAATTCCTGTTTTTAAAAGCTCATCTCGCCATTCTGCTTGCCGCAGTGTTTCGCCAGAACGGGCAATAGATTGATCTGCCTCTGCATTATCGGCAAATTCTTCAGCATTATCAAGAGGTTTAACAGTTGGTGCAGGGACGCCTTCAACTGTAAATGGCCCTGTAATTCTTACTTTTGATTTATCTACCAGAGGTTGGTCGTAGAGGGTTTCTTGACCAGCATATTTCTGGATTGCTTTTTCAATTTGCTCCCTGGTCATACCCTCACGAATTTCTGGATTATTGGCAATAGATTTAAGGGTAATGTGAGGTACAGTTTTGTATTTAAATCCACCACCAACACCTTCCTCTGGACGCTCTAATTTGTAATAGTCAAAGCTTGCAGTCATTAAACGCTGCTTTGCCAAAGTTATAGCTACCCGTGAAGTATCACAAGTAATCCATCTGCGTCCCCATTGTTCAGCAACATAAGCGCTTGTGCCAGAGCCACAGGTGATGTCAATAACGAGATCGCCAGGATCGGTAGTCATTAATAGACAGCGTTCAATTACTTTCGTATTTGTTTGAACTACGTATAGCTTTTGAGATGTAAAACTTCCTAATTGTGTATCTGTCCATAGATTATTTAATGGAGATACTGGATAATCAGCTTCGTATCGCTTAAATCGTATTTGTTTGCCAAAATCATATAAGCGGTCAGCTATTTTTAGATTTTCCATCCCTTCTATTGTTGTACTCCAGTGACGGTTAGTAGGTGGACGAAATCTTTTTTCAGAAAATAAAAATTCAAACCTACCAGTTTCCGTTTCACCTTGAGAAGTTAAGTCTCTTAATAAAAACTTTCTCCCGTTTTCTTGATAGCTAAAATAAGATAAATCCTTTTCTTCTAACTGTCTGAACAATTGATGATATTTGGTTTTGGAAGATTTTTCTTTTACATACCAAAGAATGCGATCAAATATACAATCAATAAATTTGGCTCCTCTCCCTGTTGTAGTTGTAAAAATAATCTCCGATACAAAATTGCCTTTTTTTAATATCTCGTCCATTAAATTTCTAACAATATGCACATTTTCATCAGAAATTTGTACAAAAACACTACCACTTTCTGACAGTAACTCCCGTGCCAATAGCAAACGATCGCGCAAATAAGATAAATAAGAATGAATTCCTAACTCCCAAGTGTCCCTAAATGCTTTGATCGTTTCTGGTTCTTGCGTTAGGTCTTCATCTTTGCCATCCTTTACATCTCGCTTATTGACAAATGGCTGAAAATTTGAACCATATTTAATTCCATAAGGCGGATCTATATAAATCATCTGCACCTGCCCTCCCATACCTTCCTTTTCTAGTAATGAGTTCATTACTAAAAGGGAATCTCCAGCAACTAAGCGGTTTGTCCAGTTATGCTTGTGCTTATAGAACTCAATAGCCTGTCGAATGGGGGGATTTTCTTCTGGGGTTTGAAACAAGGACAGTTGTTTAACCTTTTCATCCTTGCGCTTCCGTACTGCCTCAATAATCGTGCGCGGATCTATGCGTTCATGGACGTGCAGCGAAACTGTAGGGACTTCAAAACTTGTATGCTCTGCTTTTCCAGCCCAAACTAACTGAGGATCAAGGTGAGGATCGTAGGCATACTTCTTAGTACCCTCTTCTGGGTCAGTATCTGGGTTAACTAGCCCAATTGGTGGGTTATTAACTCGTTGCTCATTTTCATGCTCGTACTGTTCAATTTCTCTCTGCTCTGATTTCCTCTGCCTTGCCATATCAGTTTCCCTTGCCTCAGAGCTTTTAATTTACAATCTATTTGACCTTTTAGACCAGTTCGTTAAAATTTTCATGACTTAGCTTTTCAACTGGCTTACTACTCGTTGGTAAATTTTCTCCAACCAAATGGGTATTACGGGTTCACCTGCATCTAAAGATATTAAGCCTACTTCAACCTAAAGGAGGTGCATCTTAGCTCGACTTTATCCAAAATTAAGAACTCGGTTTTCTTTATCTGGCAAAAACCCTGGATTTTTGGCAAATGCTTTTCCACCTCACAGATTATCGGCGAAGCTAAACCACCCATTACGTGAAAATTGAGCCGAGTTTATTACCGCGATCGCTCCAAAATCCAATCGAGTAAAATCGGATTGACTAACTCCGGCGCTTCATCCTGCGGACAATGCCCCACTCCCTCTAAAGGAATAAACTTTTCTACTTGCGGAAAGTTGGCTAATTCTCTCCCCAACTTAATTGGTTCCCACGGATCAGCCGTTCCCCACAAGATAATTGCCGGACACGCTAACAGTGGTAAAAGGTCTTCTGGTAGCGGCCCTGTAGAATAAGAAGTAAATGCCAGAAACACAGCCCCAGCCCCCGGATCACTTGCTGGTGAAGTGAGAATATCTACCAACTCATCTGTCACCATCTCAGCATTCGCATAAGCTTGTAGCAGAATTTTACGCACTGTTTTCGGTCTGGCGAGTTGATTGAAAAAGAAATCACCAACTGGTTTAATAGATAACAGGCGTTGCAGTAAAGGCGCTCCGAACCGACGAGTCCAAGGTAAAGTTACCCGTTTGCGATCGTGCAACAGTCGTAAAGAACAGTTGAGCAAAGCAACTCCTAAAGCAATATCTGGGTTACTTACTGCTGCTTGCATGGCTACAATACAGCCTATAGAATTTCCGACTAAAAAAGCTGGCTCACCCACTATTTCGCGGCAAAAATCTGCTACTTGCTGTCCCCAAGTTTCTAGTGTGTAGGCAATTTTTTCACCGGGTTGAGGTTTTGCGGAAGCGCCAAAACCAATCAAATCGATCGCATAAACACGGCAATTTTCCGCTAATACGGGAATATTTTTCTGCCAGTGCCACCAAGAAGCGCCAAATCCATGCACCAGAACAACAGCTGGCCCAGTTGTTCCTTGGGTTTGATAGCAGATCGGGAAATCTTGCCAAATCCAGGTTTTTGTAGAGTTAAGTGCTGTTTTTGAACTTGAGGTTGTCATGGGAAATTTGATGAACGCAAGGGTAAAAGTTTATCAGCAGCAAGGCGCAAGTAAAATTGTTTTGAATTTGAATAAAATTTATTCAGATTTTCAAAGTAAATCCTTTGCTCTAGTGATAGCCTAGACGGATACCACGACAACTTCTAGGCTGATAACACTAGCATCAAGCTGATACTTTTATCTAGTATAAAGAGTTTTCATCTTATTGATAGAGTTAATTTACTCACAACCAGGACTTAGCTAAACAATAGCTCAAACCTGATTTTTAGGTAGGGGCAATTCATGAATTGCCCCTACAGCCTCTTAGATTATGTCAGTATTCTGAATCATAACTTCTCTAATGTGAGTAATATTTTCGCTATTTCTAGATGTAAGCGAATTAACATCAGTGCTAGATTCAGTAGTTTCACAATTTACGACAGCCAATTTGGTCTATAGGATTGTCGAATATGAGGCATCGGCTAAGGGGTGGGTTGCAACTGGAAACTGACGCTGAATTTAACAATATTTTTCTTGTTCTTAATTCTGCGAGCCAGAAAACATGAATCTAGTAGAAACAATTGATACTCCCGTTGGGAGCTACGCACCAGATTTTGAACTGCCAGGAATTGATGGCCAAGTACACCATCTCAGGCGTTATCTTGAAAAGTTCCGATCAGTCGGCGTCATTTTTATGTGTAACCACTGTCCTTATGTAGAGTGGTATCTAGGCAGGTTAAAAAACATTCAAGCCGAATTTGCCCCACAGGGCTTTACACTAATTGGCATGAATGGTAGTAATGGCGATCGCGACACCAAATCAAGCTTTGAAAATATGAAAGCTTTTGCCCAGTATCACCACTTGAACTTCCCTTACCTATGGGACTCCACGCAAGACGTGACCGGTAGTTTTGGTGCGACAAAAACACCAACGGCTTTTCTAATAGATACTAATGGTATAGTACGCTACAAAGGTCAAATCGACGCTCATCCCCAAGATCCATCAGCAGTGGGAGAGGATTATTTGAGAACTGCGATCGCTTCTCTTTTTCAAGGTAAAAAAATAGATATACCACAAACAGAAGCAATAGGTACTACATTGATTTGGCGTAACTAGACATAGATAGTCCCTGTAACTGTTATCTTAAATTGGAGGCAATTGCAACTTTTTTGATAAAGTATAACTTCATGGGAACGAATTACCGACGGGTTTTACTCAAACTGAGCGGTGAAGCCTTAATGGGCAACATGGGCTATGGCATTGATCCAGAAGTGGTCAAAGGAATAGCACAAGAATTAGCAGAGGTGATAGCCACTGGCACTCAAATCGCCATAGTTGTGGGCGGCGGCAATATTTTTCGTGGCGTCAAAGCGGCGTCGGCGGGGATGGACAGGGCAACTGCTGACTATATTGGGATGATTGCCACGGTAATGAACGCCATGACGCTGCAAGATTCGCTGGAACGTATAGGAGTACAGACGCGGGTGCAAACTGCGATCGCTATGCAAGAATTAGCGGAACCGTATATTCGTCGTCGTGCCATCCGTCATCTGGAAAAAGGACGGGTGGTAATTTTTGGTGCTGGATCTGGAAATCCCTTTTTTACTACAGACACCACTGCGGCATTAAGAGCCGCAGAAATTGATGCCGAGGTGATTTTTAAAGCCACCAAAGTAGACGGAGTATATGATGCTGATCCTCATATTTATCCTGATGCGAAGCGTTACAATAGCCTTACCTACGCACACGTTTTAATCAAAGATTTGCGGGTGATGGATAGTACTGCGATCGCCTTGTGTAAAGAAAATAATATCCCAATTCTGGTATTTGACCTAACGGTGCGAGGTAACATCCACCGAGCAATCATGGGAGAATCTATCGGCACCCTTGTGGGAGGTTCTTGTGAAATTAGCTGAAGCTGAAAGTACGATGCAAAAAACCGTTGAGTCAACTCAACGAGCTTTTAACACGATTCGCACTGGTCGCGCCAATGGGAGTCTATTAGATAAGGTATTGGTGGACTATTACGGTACGCCCACGTCCTTGAAATCACTGGCAAACATTAGCACGCCTGATGCCACGACGATCTTAATTCAACCCTACGATCGCAGCAGTTTAAATATAGTCGAAAAAGCGATTTCTTTGTCTGATGTCGGTTTAACCCCCAGCAATGACGGTACCGTGATTCGGCTGAATATTCCGCCCTTAACAAGCGATCGCCGTAAAGAATTCGTCAAAATGGCATCTAAGTATGCTGAAGAAGGTCGCGTTGCTATTCGTAACATCCGCCGTGATGCCATAGACGCCATTCGCAAACAGGAAAAAAACGCCGAAATTCCTGAAGATGAAGCACGGGATCAGCAAGACAAACTGCAAAAACTGACAAACAAATACAGTTCCAGAATAGACGAATTGCTGGCAGAAAAAGAAAAAGACATCACGACTGTTTAAAGTCTGAAGTCTGAAATATAAAGGCTGAAGGATGATGAATAAATTCTTCAGCCTTTATCATTTCTTAAGTATTTAACAAAAAGTAGGGGCAATTCATGTAGACGCAAAGCGGCTTCCCGCAGGGTATTGCCCCTACTCAATAGAAAATAAACTAATTTTAGGAGCAAAAATTCAGCATTATGTACGACTGTATCATCGTCGGCGCTGGGCCAGCTGGTGGAACAGCTGCATATCATTTAGCCAAACAAGGCCGCTCAGTATTAGTGTTGGAAAAAGAATCTCTGCCAAGATATAAACCTTGTGGTGGTGGCGTATCTCCAGCGATCGCTCAATGGTTTGACTTTGATTTTAGCCCAGCGATTTCTGTGAAAGCCGACTCCGTTCGCTTTACCTGGAAATTGGGCGACCCTGTGGAAGCCAAAATCGCCACAAAAGAACCGATTTGGATGGTGAGACGAGATATTTTTGACCATTTCCTAGTGCAGCAAGCACAGAAACAAGGGGCTGAACTACGAGATCATACTGAAGTAACTGGTATTGAGTTTCAAAGCGATTATTGGCAAGTTAACACAGCCAATGGGCCCGTTACAGGTCGCTACTTAATCGCGGCTGATGGTGCCAAAGGGCCAATGGCAAAATGGCTAGGTTTCAAAGAACGTAAACGCCGTTTAGCAGCAGCTTTAGAAGCAGAAGTTACCGCAACTGTGAAAGATAAATCCACAATTCACTTTGAGTTTGGCTTGGTGAAAAATGGCTACATTTGGAATTTCCCAAAAGCTGATGGTTATTCCATTGGTGTCGGTACATTTATCGGCGGCGAACCTCAGGACTTTAAGAAGATTTTAGATGAGTACGCGCGATCGTTTAATGTAGATATCAAAAATAGCAAGCAGTATG
The DNA here is from genome assembly GCF_015714725.1 of Nostoc sp. WHI. Classification (GTDB taxonomy): domain Bacteria; phylum Cyanobacteriota; class Cyanobacteriia; order Cyanobacteriales; family Nostocaceae; genus Nostoc. The sequence continues at coordinate 3,906 of NZ_WBKM01000186.1, read as the reverse complement.
GTTATCCCCTTTGCTTGTGGAATGGCAACCAAAAGTTGCATACCCAAAATGCAGTTTTAGCTGGGGAAGCTGCTTGTGTAGTTGATCCAATGACAGCAGAAGGGATTCGCCCTTCGATTTTTAGCGGTTTGATTGCAGCAGGAGCCATTAATGAGGCACTTTCTGGTGACACCAACGCCTTAGAAAAATATAGTGAAACCATTAATGAAGAATGGGGTACTGAGATGGCTTGGGCGCAAAAATTAGGTGGAGCATTCTATCGCTTTCCAGGCGTTGGCTACAAAGTTGGTGTTAAGCGCCCCTCCGGTGCCCAAATCATGGGTAAAATTCTGTGTGGAGAACTACGCTATGGCGACGTTGCCGGTCGTGCCTTGAAGCGTCTAATTCCTGGTTTTGGGGGTTAGGGATTAGGTAACGAATCTCTAGCAGACGAAACGCCATTGGTGTCAACTTAAGCTAAAACTGCTTTAAAACTTCGTTTCCAGCCAGAGGCTGGAAATGCACATCATTGGGCTGCTGTCCATTAAATAATTATTGTCCATTTTAAAGAATTAATGTCCATTTTTATAATAGCTGTCTAACAAGCTCAAAGCTTTACTACAAAACTCTTTGAGCTATATTTCTGCTTTTATTATTCTCTCGCCACTTTTAAAGCAAATGATGTCATTTTTCTGATAACATTTTAAAGTGAATGATGTCATTTTTCTTGAAGACAGGCCAAGTATATGTCTACGCGTTCTTTGAGTCAAGGCGTTAATCTCCCCGGTCATGAGGAAGTTCTTGCTACGGAGCAGGGTGGAGAGCAGGTAGAGGAAAAACCTTATCTACTGTTTAATGATGATTCGCCAGAGTTTCAGCAAAAAGTCGATGCTTTAAGGAATATCCACAGGTACTAGAGGATTTGGTCTTAGGGAAATTTCCGTCCCATGTCACTGTTTATAAGGTGATAAATTTTCATTTAGATCCAGTGAATACAAGAGTTCGCCATCCCGGTTCGCCCGCAGAAAGAGAAATTATTCAGACCACTGAAGAGATTTTAGCTATTACACACAGTAATCAGATTTGGCAGGCTGACCATACAAAGTTAGATATTTTATTAATTGACGATCAAGATGGAGAAGTGATTGGTCGTCCTTACATAACATTAGTAATGGATAGTTACTCTGGTTGTGTAACAGGATTGTACTTAGGATATGAGTCTGCTGGCTCACATGAGGTAGCTTTAGCCTTACGCCATGCGATGTTGCCTAAACATTACAGTTCAGAGTACAAACTTCAAAAAGAATGGGATATTTTCGGAGTTCCAGAATACTTAGTGACAGATCGTGCCAAGGAATTTAAGTCCGAACATTTGAAGCAAATTTCACTACAGCTAGACTTTAAACGTCGTCTACGTGCTTTTCCCTCCGCAGGTGGCTTGATTGAAACTATATTCGACAAGATTAACAAGGAAGTCTTGTCGTTGTTTGGCGGTTACACTGGGTCGAGTGTCGAAGAGCGCCCCAAAAATGCAGAAAAAACAGCATATTTAACACTTGATCAGCTAGAAAAAATATTAGTTAGATACTTTGTAGACCACTACAATCAGCATTATTATCCTAAAGTAAAACAACTGAAACGTATTGAACGTTGGAAATCAATGTTATTGGTTGAGCCAGAAGTTTTCGACGAGCGTGAATTAGACATCTGCTTAATGAAAGCTACGTATCGTAATGTTGAGAAGTATGGTTCTATCAACTTTAAGGGTTTGGTGTATCAGGGAGATTGTTTAGTAAAGTATCAAGGTCAGAAAATCTCTTTGAGATATGACCAGCGCAATATTGTAATTCTTCTTGCTTATACCCGTCCTAGTAACGGTCAGCCAGGAGAGTTTATTGGTTTTGCAAGAGCTAGGGAGCTAGAAAAAGAGCGGCTTTCTTTTGGAGAATTAAATTATATTAAGAAGAAGCTTCGTGAAGAGGCTAAGGAAGTTGATAATTCTTCAATTTTGAATGAACGACTAAATATAGTTGAGGATGTGGAAGAAGGCCGTAAAAGCCGGAGAAAACGCCAAAGGAAAGCTCAAGAAAAACACGCACGCAAGTCTAATAAATCAAAAGTTGTTGAGATGTTTCCTGAAAATGTAACACCCGACGAAGCAGCGATAACACAAGAAAATTTTACATCTGCCCCTACTACGTCACAAAAAGTAGTAAATTCTATAAATAAACAGGATAAACCTGAAGCCAATCGTACTGTCAAGGCTAGGCGACCGAGAGTAGAAGTACAAAATTGGAACCAATTTGTGAAAGATAACTGGTAAGTAAAATGTCAGAGACTAACTTAGCCCATGTAGAACCAAAACTTCAGAAGCAGTTTGATGCTAGTTTACAGTCTGCTGAGGAACTGCGTCGCTCACCACAGATCCAGGCTGAGGTTGAACGAATTGGTAAAGCTGACACTTACTTACCATTAGACCGCGATACAGAATTATTTGACTGGCTTAATGACCAGCGTGATGCAAAACTCTGCGGTTATGTTACATCTGCTACAGGTTCTGGTTTACTAAAAGCTTGCCAACTCTATAGGATGCAATATGTAAAACGGCGAGGGACATTGTTAGAAATTCCTGCGACTGTTATCTATGCCGAAATTGATCAGCATGGTGGCCCAACAGATTTATATTACTCAATTTTGGAAGAAGTCGGTCATCCGCTTACTAATGTCGGAGCGCTGCGAGATTTACGAGCGCGGGCATGGGGAACTCTCAAAGCTTATGGTGTCAAAATACTAATAGTTGGTAATGCAGATTACCTAACTTTGGAAGGATTTAACGAATTAGTTGATATTTTTACGAAACGGCGAATCCCTATTATCTTGGTTGGGACTTACTATTTAAGCGAAAATATTCTCGAACGAAAAAGTCTTCCATACGTGCGTGTTCATGACTCATTTTTAGAGCCATACGAGTTTCCCAATTTAACTGAAGAAAATATTATTGAAGTTGTGGACGATTGGGAGCAAAAATTTCTTACTCAAGATGGTCAATTAAATCTCACACAAATGGAAAGTGTTATTTCTTATTTAAAACTAAAATCTGGGGGACTGATTGAGCCTTTGTATGATTTACTTCGTAAAATTGCAATCCTGAAACTAGATGAGCCATCTTTTGAATTGAGCCAAGCTAATCTGACTAGAAAATTTGGTAGACGCAAGGAACCAAAAGTTAAGTTTCAAAGGAAAGGTTAAAATTTTCCCTTGGTATAACTCTAGAGCTATTGGGACTTGAGCGAAAATAATTTAACCTTTACTTCTAAAAAAGTTGTTGGGCGAGTTCTCGGCGAAGAAATGTCGCAGTATTATGCACAACAGAAGTTTCTCTGGCGGGGTCTATTTCCTGTGTAAGCAAAGTGCTAACGCTATTGAGTTTTTCATTGAGGATGGCTGAAGTGAGATTAATTTGAGTTTGGAGTGGAGCTAATAATTGACCATTATCTGTCCCTACTTGATTAACTAATTCCTGCTGGAAAGACTCTGCAATTACTTTGACCGACCGCTGAAACTCCACCAATAAAGATTCCATCTGCTGCTTAATTAATTGGTTGCCATGACGAGTTTGAGCAGTTTGTAAGCAAAGAAATCCTAACTCAAAAGCATCCAGGCAAATATCCTCGTATTCTGACTGGGGAAATTGTTGTAAGTAGCTGATGGCATTTTTAAGAGGGATTGCCAAGCGATGAATCAGGACATGGTTTTGTGTCAATTCAATACTGGAGGGCAGGTAATAGGAGTCATTGCTGGAGCGGTTCATGGAGCAGTGGGTAGGCTGGTGACGATAAATTGCACCCTACTACCTATTTTTTACGTCAGTCAAGGTGATGAAGAAAAGTTTTGTCAATTTGCAAAAACTGAAGGATTAATTCGGGT
>NZ_WBKM01000142.1 GCF_015714725.1 Nostoc sp. WHI | reverse complement strand
TTTTTGTATTTCTATCTTTAATTCCTTTATTAAACCTCAAACTGCTTGATTAATTTTATACTTGCGTTCTCATCTTTAGCTATTGGTTGCTGTAATTGATACTAAATATCAAAGGCTTGTTACAGATATTTTGGGAAATAATCGTCAAATGACTTACTAGCAATCTTTTTGAGATATCTCATCAAGATGAATTCTCCTGCGAATCAATATTTTATTTGTAAATAAAATCACTCCGTACTTGAATATAATTTTTAGCGATCGCACTTTTTTTGTCCGACCTCACAAAATCGCATTGCTCCCCCCAAAACATCACCTCATGTCTAGGTGATTGTGGCTCTCCCCATAAGTACTGCATGGCTGGGTGAGTTTCAGTTAGCCATTCGCTATTACAGTCAGGTTGTTGAAGCTCCTTGAATATTTCCTGTATGTCTTGCTTGAGAAGGGCGTTATAGGGTGTAAAGTCGCAGCGTAGCAAATAAGGTTGCCGAGAGGTTTTGTATTTTCCTTCGGGTAAGTCCACCAGTTCAAGAAAGTCTCGAAGCGTTGGGAATCTTCCTTTAAATGTATCTTCTAAAAATTTTCCAATTCCTGACGCAACAATCAGTGATTCGGTTTGCTCCTCCTCTAGCCCATACAGCCGCATCAAATTAACAACCACTGGCTGAAACTCGTACTCGGTCAAGTCCCAGCCAGATTTGCGGTAATTACCTTTAAAGATGGGTGAAATATCAATTGTGAATAAAGGCAGGTATTTCAGCTTTTGGTCTTTGCCCTTGCCGTTGATTCTATAGATTTGTGGGAAAGCAACAGCCATCTGAACATCATTTTTGTTGCCTCTCTTGGCTGCTTGTTGCTGTTGCTGGAATTGCGTAAATACTTCGCTATCTAAGAGTAACTTGTTGCCAACAAGCTGCACTCCCTTATCTACTACTTTTGAATAAATATCTGAAGAACGCTCGACCTCAGCTTGAGTCAGTTCCTCTAACCTGATGTAGCCTAACCAGGTTTGTACTATCTGGATAAGTTTTTCTGACTCTAGCATGGGAACACTTGTAGGAGAGACTGCACTAACTGGTACTCTCCTTAACTTAATATTTTTTGTCGTTTGTCGCAAACATACCGCAGTAGTCAGCAGTCTTCCACAACAGTTTTCACAATTATAGTTGCTTAAAACGTTATGAAAGCGTTTCCACACCAGAATAGTTAAGGATTTTCGCGTCAACAGTTAACATTGGACACCCATAATTTCTGGCTGTAGCTACAATAATTTGGTCAAAAGGGTCACTATGAAATCCGTTTAATTGAGTTGAATCAACTACTATGGGCAGGGTTAAATTTAATAGCTGTACTCCGGGATAAGCCAAAGCTGTTTCTAGCCATTCATTAACTGAACAAGAAAAAACCAGTCGTTTTTTTTCGACTAATTTGGCGACTTCCCAACAAGAAACAATACTTACTCCCAAACCCTCAGATTGATATTCTTCTATCCACTCCCGATACTTTGTAGTTAGTCTGGAGTTATCGTCAACCCACCAAACCAAGATGTGTGTATCAAGTATGATCATTGCAAAACTTCCCAATCTTCTAAGGCAACGGGTTCTGTTGGGTCATCGTAACGGATTACTTTACCGCGCATTGGATAAAGATTTGTTTCTGGTTGGCTAGGCGCTGCTCCTTGAAGTTGTGGAGTTTTAGCTGACAGAATAATCACCTCCACAGCATCCCCAGCATGAAAAGGTAAGCCCCGTAGCATCAAAGTTCCATCTTCAGTTAAAACAGCTTCTATTTTGTGAGCTTCCATCTTACTACTCCTATTTCTTAATGGAGAAAAAGAGAAACGGATCTTACTTTCTCTAGTTTTTTTATTATGGCGCTTTCGCTCCCCTGACTTTTTAGCCGTAACTTGCGTAAGTCATGATTTCGAGAGAACCGGGGAGCAGTGGCAACCTGAGCTTACTCAACATTTGTCAGCGTTTCCAGTTGTGCAAGTAGTTTCTCTATCTGTTTGCGCTTCTTCGGGTCTGACCAAATGCGTGATTTTCTTAGTTTGGTAGTCGCAGCAGTAAAACGCTCTTTGTAATTGTTCGACTCGGTGTTTGGGGTAGAGGCTGGAGTTTTCTTTTCACTAATGCGCTGTCTGATTTCGCTTAAAGACCAGTTGTTGGCAATAGCTTGTTCTAAAAAGGCAATGCGCTCATCTAATTTCTGAATCTGGGCGATCGCTCTAGCTTTGGTGTACTCCAGTGTTCCTTTGCGTAGTGCTGAAAGGATGTCTTCTGGAAGGTTTAGCAGTGGTAGGCGGTTGTTGGCGAATGATTCCCAGGTCATTAAACCCAAACCTTCAAACACAGATTCAACAGTTTTTAGGTCTGGGTTTACAAGGGGCGAGTCTGACTCCTTATCGTCTCCATCTTTTCCAATAACGTTATTGGAAGAGTCTAATTTCTCGGATTCCTCGTTGACAATCACCTTATTGTCAGCGTCTAAATTTTCATCTCCATCCTTCCCAATAACATTATTATGAGCATAAAAATTTTCATCTTCATCTTTGACAATCACCTGATTGTCAGCTTGCTCTGAGTCTAATTCTGTTTTTCCAATAACGTTATTGGAAGAATTAGCCGCTTCTTTGCGTTCGTGTTGCAAGCGGCGCAGTAACGGCGGAATCTCCTCAACGTTTCGACCTAGTTTGAGAGCCAGCAGTTGCAAAATCCCTTCGGTTTCCTCGACTGGGTTAAGGTCTTCTCGAAGTAAGTTTTCTATGAGCGCAAGTTGAAAAGCTGCGTTGTCGTCTAATTCTCTGATGACGACGGGGACTTCTTTCAATCCAATACTTAAGGCAGCACGATAGCGCCGCTCTCCTGCTACTAATTCGTGTTTTTCTCCATCAAGGGGGCGTACTAAAATGGGTTGCAGTATGCCATGCTGCTTGATGGATTCAGTTAACTGCTTTAATGCTTCAGAATCAAAGTAACGACGCGGTTGATTAGGCGGCAGAGAAATCTGGTCTATTGGTATAGACACTTGAGAATCGGCATTAATAACGCCTGTGGTGTCCCAAGGTACATCAATTTTGCTTTTGAGGGGTTGACTGGCTTTAGTAGTGCGTCTCATTTTAAGGATTCTATGCTAAGGGCTATTTTTTTTAAGATGGCAACAGATGGGTGTTTAGGATCGTAAACTGCAAGGGGCATTCGTTCCTCTGAAGCATCAACAAAAGCAGTGGAGCGAGGAATGGGGGCAAAGACAGTTCCGGCGCTGGCTAGTTGTTCAGTAATGGCTGCTAGGGTACGAGTGTCCTGGGAGTTACGGGCATCGTATTTTGTCGGCACAAATCCGGCTATTTGCAATTTGCGGTTTGGTTTGTTACGTACTGTAGCGACCGTTTTTAGTAATTCGCCTGTTCCCTCAAAGGCTTTGAAATGGGTTTCTAGGGGAACGAGAACATGAGTGGCAGCTACAAGGGAGATGTAACTTAGTAGCCCTAAGCTGGGAGGGCAATCTATGAGGATGAAATCGTAATTCTCTTGGATTGGCTCAATGGCTTCTTTCAGGCGGAAATCGCGCATGGAAGCACTAACCAATTGCATTTCTGCCGTACTCAGAGAGATTTTGGCAGGGGCTAAATCCATACCATGAATTCCCTCATGTATTGGCAGGGGTTGTTCATCCACAATGGCATTGTTGACGGTTTGCTCTATGTCTCTTGGAACCAAGCCCATAAAAATGGTTAAGCTGGCTTGGGGGTCTATGTCGATGAGCAGGACGCGATGACCCAATTGCGCTATTTGGTAGCCCAAGTTTTGGGTAAGGGTGGTTTTGGCAACACCTCCCGCCTGATTAAAAACTGCGATGATTCGGCTCATAAGTGAGTTTGTTTACCTGCCCCGTTACAATTAAAGATAACTGTTGATCGGGCAATCGGTACTGTTTATTTTTGTCCGAGGCTGCTGTTTTATTTAAAATTGTGATGATATAGGTTATAGCCGAATGGGAGAAGCAAAACGACGCAAACAGATTTTAGGTGATACCTACGGTACATCAGCAACGGTAAAGCAGGCAATCCAGATTGCTAAGAAAAAGAACGATGCGCTGTTGCCATCCACTTTTATACCTGATTTTGGGTTAGAGGTGTCCGCACAAATAGGAGAAGAACCTTTTCACTTTACAGCCCTGGAACTAAAAGACTTAAAAGTAATTGAGGATGCTAAATTTGGCAGGTTAGCAATAAATTTTATCCCTTTACAGTTCTCTATTACTCATGTCAATGTCGCTGCCAATCTGCCGATAATTATGCGAGAAACTATGATCACGCTGGAGATTTATACCCTGGAAGAGAGTAAAGTGGACGGAGTAATAGAAGCACTTCCTAAAGGCATAGATGTAAAAGCTAATTGGTCAAAAAGGTTTTTTACAGCACATCCGATTCATAAAGAATTGGTTGTACCAATTCATATAATGCCTTATGAGGAAGATAGGTTAGGTTTACAACATATTGCTAACCATATCTAAGATTTTTCATGCCCGTTTATTGCTACTTTTCCTTTCTTCCAGTGAAGCAGCAGCAAGGAAAGGGCAGCACGTTAGGATCATCGGCAAAAGTAAAACAGCGTAATACAGTGATTGTGGTTGATTTGGGGCTGAATACTCTACTGTAGGCGCTTTTTACCCCATGTCGTCTAACCCTCAAAAAACGACATCCAAAAAACGCGATCGCCTGCCCGCAGTGTGCCTGTTGTGCTACCATCAACCACAATTAAAATAAGAGCCGCTCTGTATTTGAGTTTAGGCAAGAGTAACTTCCAAGTAAAAACTAGGAGTCTTGTAGCATGATCAAGAAACTTTTATTGATATGTATATTATTTTTGAGTGTTCATATAATTATTCATAAGGCTGAAGCCTTTACGCCACCGAATACATATTATCCCCTTGATGTTATTGAAGGAGCAGGATTATACAAAACTTCCCTGCCAAATGATAATCAAGCCTATCTTCAAATAATAGATTTGCGAAAGATTCAGATAGATCAAATTATTGGTGAGATAGATGATATGGGAATTAAACAAGGTAAGTATTATCAAAATAAGGCTGATGATTACAGCCCTTATTTCCAAAATAAACCCTTTGAGAATATCTGGAATGAATATAATCTACTTTATGGTAAAAAAGCATTTTCTTTAATTAACTGTGCTTTTTTTGAAGAATATAAATCAAGCACCCAACTAGCTTTTCCAATAAAACTGAATGGTCAAATTATTACAGCAGGAAGTAGCCCATACGGGCCTTCTAGGCAAGCAATAAACGATTACTATAAAAATATAAAACTGAAAGCACTAGTTTGGAATCATAAAAGTGCTTACATTACCGATTATGAGCCGGAATCAGGTTATCCACTGAATAAAAAAAGCGTCAAAAATGCCCTTGTAACTTACAAATACAGCGACCATCCAGCTAAAGTTTTAGGTAAAAATCTGGCGAACAAATATCATGTTATTGGAACTTTAAACAAAGATGGTCTTCCTGGGAATGAATTAATTATAATATTAACTGTTAATCAGGCTACGTTAGATGAAGCAGCAGAATTACTCCGAAAAATAGGAATAAAAGGCGATATTATCACGATTGATGGTGGAAGTTCTACATTAATTACTAATCCCCATACTGGAGCATTGATTGTACCGCAACCTGTTAATATAAAATCTAATCCATTTGCCAGCAATTTACCGCATTATCTAGGATTTCGTCAAAAAGGCAATTCCAAAGAAAAAGCAAAAATTTTTATCAGTCAACCTGTAAATAATATCCCAATCAAAGCAAATATTCCTTATCTTATTTTGTGGAGAGATAATTTAGTTGGTCAAATTCAAATTGAATTGAAATCTGAATCAAAACAAGCTCAGGTAATTGCAGCTAAAACAACTAATGATGGGATTTATAAATGGACTCCAAAACAGCCAATATTATCAGGGTCTATGATTCAAGTGGTGAGTTTAGAGCAGCCAAATATTTTCGCTAAATTAGAGTTAAAATAGCTAACATTTAGGGGTAGTGTTACGGAAGCTGTCACCAGGGGCAAAGTAATGAAGAAAGTACCGAATCTTATTGCGGAGTTGGAACTTTATCCGGTTTGATTTGGTTTTAGTGAATAAAAAAGCTTGAAAGGCACATAAAAATCGCTCCCTAGTTCCGACTCCAATAGAACTTACGCATTGACAGAAAAGTGATACTATGCAGTAAATCCCAACTTCTGTGATAGGTGTTCTAAAATAAAGTCACGAGCTACTTGAAGAGATAAATTTCTTTGGAGTTCATACCAATTTTCAATTAACTCTTCTACCCGCATTAATTCTAATTGTGTAAAAGCTCGAATTGCGCTAAAAAAGTGAGTTCTAATTGCCTCAGATGTCCTCACCATAAATCGACCAATACCACATACTTGTTTAATCGCTCTGTGGTAGCATTCAATCCCCCAA
>NZ_WBKM01000088.1 GCF_015714725.1 Nostoc sp. WHI | reverse complement strand
GGGGAGCAGGTGGCAGGCGGCAGGGAGCAGGCGGCAGGGGAGCCGGGGGGACAGAACCAGCCCTTTCAAGGTCTTGTAATTTTCCCCAAATTATAGTTAGTTGAAAAAATAAAGTTGGGAAATGGGGAATAGCTAGAATGATTATAAGTCAAGTATTTGAGCGTTTTGTAGAAGAAAGTCCGGTTTCGGTATCGGTTATCCTAAAGCTGCTGTGTTTGCTTTTTGTGTTGCTACAGCAATCAAGTGATAATTCGGATTGCTGATAATGGCTGTGGAATGACAGAAAACGTAAAGCAAAAAATTTTTGACCCGTTTTTTACAACCAAACCCGTTGGTTCAGGTACAGATTTAGGGATGTCGATTAGTTATCAAATTATAGAGAAGCATGGAGGTCAAATCAAGTGTATTTCTGCACCGCTTCAGGGTACAGAGTTAATCATCCAAATTCCAGTTCAGATGAAGTCCGCTTGATAGTTAAGAATTAAGCTGCTAAACATCCGTCACATATTTAAGATAAAATTATTTTTTGTTAACTAGCAATTATCATTAAAATTAACTGATATATAGAGTATAAAACTCAACTTTACACTGAATTTTGAGCGCAAGGATGAATGATACGTTTAAAATAGTATTTTGGCTGGGATTAGTTCTGTTTTTAATGATTGCCTTGTTTAAGATGACAAGTCCACAAGTTGAAGCAAATTCCCTTCAAGTAACTGATCAGCAGTCAATCAGAGTTTTATTTATTGGCAACAGCTATACCTATGTTAATGACCTTCCTTGGTTGACACAACAGTTGGCTGTCTCAGCGAAAGAAACTAGAACCCTGGAAACTGAAATGGTTGTGGTTGGTGGAGCTTCGCTCAAAAACCATTGGAAACGTGGTGAAGCACTCAGACTGCTAAAAGCGAAACGATGGGACTACGTAGTACTGCAAGAGCAGAGTACCTTACCGATTACCAATCCAAAGGAAATGTCCAAGTACGCCAGTCTGTTTGATACCGAGATTAAGCGGGTTAATTCCCAAACAGTATTCTACTTGACTTGGGCAAGGCAAAATCAACCAGAAACGCAAGAGATATTGACTGATTCATACATGAGAATTGCTAAGGAACTGAAAGCTAAAGTTGCTCCTGTAGGAATTGCTTGGCAAAAAATTCAGGAAGCAAATCTGAAATTGAACCTTTATAATTCGGATCAAAGTCACCCTAGCCCCATTGGATCATACGTAGCATCATGTGTATTCTATTCAATATTTTATAAGGTGAGTCCGGTAGGGTTGAGTCGTCGTATATACAGTAGTCAATTTAGTACCCCACAAGAGGGTAACAGAATTGAGTTAGAAAATTTAAGTGAAACAGATGCTGAAATAATTCAAAAATTGGTTGAGTACATCGTCAGAAAGATATAGGGAAATACGCTTAAGTTAAGTGCTGATTATTGCCACCCCTTTATGGAGGCAATACGGTTCGGTTGAAGGAGGCAGGAGGAATAAATCAGTAGGGAATTCGACCCCTACTGATTTAGAACCACTGAACAAGAGTTCAGTGTTCTTGTCTTAAACCCAAGACCCTATGGTCGCGACAGGAGACAGAGGGCAGTTTTCCTCCAGCAAGAACTGCCCTCTGCCTCCTGCCTTCCTCGATAAGATCCCCCCGCCTGCGGCGACCCCCTTAAAAAGGGGGTAAATTAGGAAACAAAGCCCCCCTTTTTAAGGGGGGTTGGGGGGATCTCCGAGAGCCAAATATGTTAACCGAACCGTATTGCCTTATGGAGGGACTTCGCCTACTACCGTGTCTTTAACATAACTTTATGAAGCTGGTATGAGCTAGCGTAATTACCACGTTAGTTTTTGCGGGTATGTGGGCAGTATAAATTACCGAAAAAACTAATTTGGCATATATTGATGTTCAAAACTAAATTATCAGAATCCCGTGCTTTGAGTAAATTTTATACCTCGGATTTAATGAATCGCGATGTTGGAGCGATCGCGGCTCTAATCTTAATTAGCTTACTGAGTTCATTGAGTGGAACACCAATTCATCATACCATCTCTAACTTTTGGGAAGGCTTTCTTTGGGGACTGGCAGATCCAGTAATTAGCTTGGATTGTTTAGTTGGTATTGTTGCTATTGGCTTACTCTCATCTGTATTTGTTCGTGGCGCAGTGATCACTGGATGTTTTGTTTTAGCAGCAGTTTTGGGGATTGTAATTCATACATTCCAGCTAAATTTACCAGGTACAGAAATAGCGTTCGCCATTTCTACCATCGTCTTTGGCACTATGCTGATGATGCCAAATCAACCAAATTTTATGGTACTTGCTCTGGTAGGCGTCAGTGCTGGTTTATTTCAGGGTTATGCTGATGCATCATCTATTATTGGGGCAGGAATGATGCCACTGGTTGCCTATATACTAGGCATTACTTTAACTCTGTTTGCAGTTGCCATGAGTGCCAGAAAAATTGGTGGTGCAATCGGTATGGGAGAAATAAACCGAATTTTCCAAGCTAAAATTCGCATTGCTGGCTTTTCTTTCTGTGCGATCGGCATCGTGTTTTTGAGGAATTCGATAACTTAAATAAAATATTTCAGTTTAGTGGAATACAGGCATTTGTAGGGAGTACACAGATATCATCGGTGTCAACTTTAGATAAAAGCCAGTCTAGAAAAAGCTTTTAGAGATTGTCTCGTTCCCAGTCTCCGACTGGGAATGCCTAGTGGGAGGCTCTGCCTCCCGCAATGATGAGCATTTCTAGCCAGAGGCTAGAAACGAGGTTTTAAAAAGCTTTTAGAGATTGTCTCGTTCCCAGTCGGAGACTGGGAATGCCTAGTGGGAGGCTCTGCCTCCCGCAATGATGAGCATTTCTAACCAGAGGCTAGAAACGAGGTTTTAAAGGAGTTTGGGCTTAAGTTTACACTAATGCATAGATATGCTTTGATACCGTGTCTTCCTTCTAAGCGATCGCACAAACAAGAGCAATAAAATTAATAGTTATGTCCAAATAATGCTTAATTTTAGGCTCTACTGAAGGATAAATGGTAAATTTAAGTTCCTATCTTTGAGATATGGCACTGAAGAAATGCTTATTAATGGTGTTTTATGAATTGTAGAGCCAAATGTTAAGCAACAAGGTATAATTGCTGAAACTTAATTAGACTATAAACTTAGCTTTATTAAAAGTATCCATTTGAACCTTATATTTACTTAACTTTCTTCAGTTTTTGAGGATTGTTTTGTATAAATTGATGCTAAGTTTCCTTGGCTATATCTTAAAGGGGTAACTAATCAATTTAAATTTAAATATGTGGTCAACAATACTGATTAAAAGTTGCAATAAATTAAGTATTTAAACACAACATTGGATATAAGCATCAAAGAACAAAATCACACATAGTATCGGAATGACAGTGTTATCTAATTTCCTAAAATGCTCTCTAAAAAAAATTAGGATGGTAAAGAAATGATTTCAGCAGGAATCGAAGTAAAAATAAATCGCTTGGAATCTATTGTTGAGCAAATTGGGGAAGCAGTACTCTCTACAAGTGAGACAATTGAACGTCTCGCCCAAAGATTGGAGACTATCAGCATCCAAGTCGAAGCACAGGGACAGCAGGTGCAACAGCAAGGCTATCAAATTGTCGCATTGTGTGATGTTGTGCAGACTCTTGCTGAATCTCAGCATGATTCACTACAAAAACTCAACCAACTGACACAAACTCTAGATCGATTGATGTCTCTAATTCAAGGATTAGATGAGTCAAACCTTTAACTGAGTTACCGCGATATTGCCAGAAAAACATACATCCACATCGCTACCAGGATTGCGATCGCGTTTGCTATATTCCCCTACATAATAAAAATCATCGCCGTCAATGCGATAGTTGATGGGCAAAGGTTTGGTACAGGGTTGGCAAAACACCACATTAGGATCTGGTTCTCCTGGTTGCAGATGTGGCAAGTTCACATTCCAAAAGGTTCCCGGTTGTAAAGGGCGCTTAAGTAAGTCCGCTAAAACTTCGGTTGTGAATTTCGCGGCCAGATCCCAATCAAAATTCTGCTTGGCTTTGCGGTATTGAGAAATGGCAACTCCAGGAATACCGTGCATTGCAGCTTCCCGCACGGCAGCAACTGTGCCAGAAATGTAGGAATCTACTCCCAAGTTGCCCCCAGCGTTGATACCTGAAAGCACAAATTTGACATCTGTGGTAATTTGTGTTATTGCAATTCTTACACAATCAGCAGGAGTGCCAGCGATCGCATATTCAGTTTCAGAACGTCGCTGGAGGTTGATGGCACGAGTAGTAGTAACTTGATGTCCACAGCCAGACTGATGATCAGCAGGAGCAGCGATAATCACATTTTTGCCATTTACAGCTTTGAGCAGGGCTTGGATACCGGGTGCGTCGATGCCGTCATCGTTAGTTAAAATTATGGTCATAAGTGTTAAGGGAAAACTACTTGCAGATATAAAAAATGTGCTTAATTCTGCCACAAACATTGATCATACGATATCATCTCTAAATGGTTTGCAAACACCGCCCATTTTGGGAATTAACCCAAAATAGGCGGTGTTTCTTGTAACTAGCAAGGGTGTTAGGGTCGGGTTAATCACCAGTTTGTGCAATCAAAAAATCCCGTAAAATATATATCTGCTGTCAGTAATAGAAATCTTATACTGGATAAAACTGGAAACAAGGTGATTTTTATAGTAGTTCTGTAGTATTTTTGGTGCAAGTCTGTCTTATGGTTTATGTAATGAAACAGCTCCTCAAACAAGTATTTAGCCTTCAAAAACACCTCATCCGGCTAATTTTACCTTTGGTAACGGTTATTTTAGCAACTTCACTGTTTGCCGCACCTGCTTTTGCTACAGGTGTGTATCAATTACCCAACCTTACAGCAGGCAATAACACCTGGGTTTTAGATCAAGGTGAAGTCATCAGCCGTCTGAATGAAGGTAAAATTAGCAGCGCTTTCGAGGATTTGGCAAAGCAAACAGATAAGCAGGTCAGAATTGTTACTGTTCGCCGCCTCGACTACGGGGAAACACCGCAAAGTTTCACCAAGGCGCTGTTTAAAAAATGGTTTCCCACAAAAGAAGCTCAAGCTAATCAAACCTTATTGGTTATTGATACAGTTACCAATGGTACTGCCATTATTACTGGGGATCAAATCAAGCCTTTGCTCACGGACTCTATTGCCGAGAGTGTAGCTACTGAAACAGTAAGTGTGCCATTACGCAATGGTAACAAATATAATCAAGCATTTCTAGATGCAAGCGATCGCCTTGTCGCCGTCCTCTCCGGCAAACCCGATCCAGGCCCGCCTAAAATCATTGACAATGTGCAGGTAGAAGGCACTTTCAAAAAAGCAGAAGAAACCGACCAAGGTAACGCTATTGCTTGGGTGGTAGGATTGTTAATTGCCGCCACCGTTATCCCAATGGCGACTTACTATATCTATCAGATAAATCAGCCATCATCTAATGGGTAATGGCAGACTTAGGAGTTAGGAGTTAGAAATTTCTAACTCCTAACTTTTAACTTTAATCTTGAACATACTCTTGCTCTGTAACTAAAGCCACCTCAGCTCGAACAAATTCTCGACCCAAATAAGCTGCATGATCTAATTGAGTTACAGGAGGGGGCTGAGTTTCTTCAAAAATCTTCACGCAAATTTCTTTCGCCGTCCTTGCGCTAAAAACTGTCGTGTGAGTTCGTTCTACCTTTTCTCGCGCCGGAATTACCTTTCCCGTTTCTGGATCGACTGCTAAACCGCGATCGTCAATCACATTTGTAAAATGCTTGGCATAAATTAACCCTGCGTTTCGATCTAAGTAAATAATGAAATATCCACCAGGATCAAGATCAATGTGACGCTGGGAAAGTTTATCATCAATTGCGGCTAAATCTCCAACTATTAAATCCATAAGCATTATAAAAAGAAAATTCTTTCTTGAGGGTTTTTATACTCTATATCAAGTGTAATTCCTATCTTCCTTAGTCTTATTGATATCTTTCAGATATTTTTGATTTCTTTTACTTAAAATTAAATTAGAGAATTTGCTATAAATTATACTTTTATTATCAAATAATCCGCAACCATATTAGTGCATGAATTTACTGAAGCTATAGTGATAAAAAAAACCATATACTCGCCTTGGAATGAAATTTAAAAGCCCTGCTAAAGGCTTACTTACTTCAGTTGCTAATCATGAACTACATCCGAAAAATAGCGTTATTCATCGGGATAATAGTTGCTATGACTCCATCTGCTGTTAAAGCTCAAACCTGCGCTAATTCCAGCCAAACACCATTAACTAAAAGCAGACTCGATCAAATTGCCACTAGCCAAGGTATACCACTATCTGAAATTGGAGTAAAATTTGAACGGTTTGCGCTGAATACACTCAAACCAGGTGATCCAATTGCTTCCAACAGAAGACTTTTCCCTTCACCACTAAGGCAAATAAAAGCTGGTATCGGTAATGTACAACCAGATGGGGTAGTTCCGCTTGTCGTTAACTTGATACCATTTTTTAGTTTCACTTACCCGAATAGCGTCTTTTATGAGTCAAAGGCAGTACGCGGTACTTTATTGCCTCCGAGCTATGAAAAGTATCAAATTCTTGGTTTCCTAGATGTTCTCGATAGGAGTCCTGCAACAGCTAACAATGAAAACCCAGCGATTGTTTTTCTCACCACATCTGATGTCAGAAGAATAAGTTCTAAAACAATTAATGAAGCTAGCCGTAGAGGTATAGGGGTCTGGCATTCCATAGGATGTGAAATTGTACCGCCGCTTGGTAATCTTCAGATGGGTAAGGCTGAATTAGTAAATCCCATTGTGTATATCCTTCCAGGAAGGGTCCCTACAGGTTATGGTGGTCCCGGAAACCCTGGTAGAATTTAAAACTATTTACCAAGATGTCAATATATTTTGTCAGAGAAGAAGGTATCCCTTTAGAGCAGCGTAGAGGATTAGAAACAATTGATCGAAATCTTGTGTTTGTTCTTGTTCGAGCATCTGTAGAACAAGTCTCCCAAGCATTTAGCACCTTAAGACAAATGAATGTCTGGGTACGCAATGCATATGAGTGTGAAATTCAAATTCAGAATGAAAGCACTTTTGTTTTTCAGTTGCGGGGACATCCTTGGAGCTTAATTTATAAATACCGTATGTCGTCAATACGAATCTACTTAACAGAAGAAGATGCTAGGAATCTTTCAGAATCTCTGAGTACTTCTGTTATTTACTACGCTGGCAGCGATACATGCGGCACTATTGAATACCATCTTTACAGTAATGGTATCCTACAAGAAAAACTGTCTTTTGAAGAAGAATTTAAGTGCGAGTTTCAGTCTCAGCTTCGCCAATTAGAAGCTAGGAATATTGAAGATGCGTACACATTTACAATGAATTTCATCCGCGAACAGGACGCTTATATTCCCTGTGTAGTTGAGGTAGAAGAACTACTAGCTGGTCAACACACAACTTTACGTATCGAGGATTTGATGCTTAATGAAGTGGAACGAATGGATTATCTAGCACAACAATAAACTATTAGAATTAGGAGTAATCTAAAATGAAATTAGTAACAAAGCACCTCTCCATTATATTTGGCGTATGTTCTGCGTTTATCATCTTCCCTATAATTCTTGACTCTGTAGCGAAAGCTCAGGAACAATCAGCTTGTCCATCGGGGCAAGTCAAGGATTCAAATGGTTTGTGTAATTCAAGTAGTCAAGGACAAGAGTCAGGAACTATGGCGAATGCTGAAGAATTTTTCCGAAGTGGGCGTAATTTTGATAGACAAGGCCAGTCTCAACAGGCAATTGCTGAATACACGCGAGCAATCGAGCTTGATCCTAACTATGCCGAAGCTTATGTTTTTCGAGGTAATGTATTGCCTTTAGAAGGACAACCACAAAAGGGGATTGAAGATGCCGAGAAGGCTATTGCTATCTACAATTCCAGAGGAGATTCAGTAAGAGCAGCGATGGTGCAGCAACTAGTGGAGAATATTCAAAGAGGTATTCAAGAGGGTGAATTTTGACGAATGGTAGCAGAACTACCGTCTTGATCGCCAATAGTTTAATTTCACGATTTTGAAAATAAGGAAAATTTGCATCTGTTTGCCGAGTAAAGTTTAATTATTCAGCAAACAAATGCTTTTCCTCAACCATTTTTCTCACTAAATGGCAACTCTGCATTAATCGCCTCAATCTCCTGCTGTTCGAGTTGATTCACTTCCTTAATATAGGGACGTAAAATTTGTCCTAAACGATTATTGTAAAAGCGGTGCAAACTGTGATTGGGCGTAGCGGGGAAACCGCGCCGTTTTTTGTGACGCCCGCCCGCGCCAGGGTCAAAAATTTGGATGCCGTTAGCGATCGCCCACTCAATTGGTGCATAATAGCAAGCATCAAAATGTAAGCAATCTATATCTTGAAAACTCCCCCAATAGCGTCCATAAAGTTTGTCACCTTTATATAAACAAAAGGACATTCCTAAAGGATGAGAATTATCTTCCTCGCTATATGCAGCAACAAACAAAACTCGATGGCGATAATCGGTGTATAGTTGCTCAAAAAACCTTTGTGTGAGATACTTGCTACCCCACCAGCCAAACTTATCACAGGTGTCTGCATAGAACTGGTGCATTAAGGGAAACAAAGACTGAGGAATTTGATCACCACTTAGCGGTTGCAATCGTAAACCTGCTTTCTCCACAGCTTTGCGTTCCCGCTTGATATTGCGGCGCTGATTGGCGTTAAACAATTTCAAGTAGTCATCAAAAGTTTTAAAGCCAGCATTTTCCCAGATATAGCTGTGGTGCAGCCAAGTTGTAAAGCCATGCCGTTCCAGCATCGGACGCCATTGGGGATCGACATAAAGAAAATGACACCCAGAAATTCGATTTTTGGAGCAGAAAGCATCAATTTCATGCACCATCATCGCTGTAATTTCATCTTCATCCTCTCCTGGAGCAATTAAGAACCGATAACCTTCAACCGGCGTAAATGGGGACATTCCCAGCAATTTTGGGTAATATTGGATTCCGATGCGATCGGCTAACTCTGCCCATTGGTGATCAAAAACAAATTCACCAGAACTATGTCCTTTGAGATAAAGTGGGGCAGCAGCAATCAGGGTTCTATCTCGCCATAGCGTCAAGTGATTTGGCAACCAACCAGTTTTAGCCGTAGCACTGTGGGAAGTTTCAATATTGTT
The DNA here is from genome assembly GCF_015714725.1 of Nostoc sp. WHI. GTDB lineage: Bacteria > Cyanobacteriota > Cyanobacteriia > Cyanobacteriales > Nostocaceae > Nostoc. The sequence goes on along the minus strand of NZ_WBKM01000088.1, from coordinate 6,716 downwards.
CAGCCACTCCCATTCTAAAAACGGCGTTTTGAGTGGCATTGCCAAAGCATTCCAGGCATTTTGGGGTACTTCAGCGATTTTGTTCGTCCAAACGACAGAATAGCGAGGCTTAAGTTGTTCCACTTTTTACGATAGTAGGGAGTAGGGAGTGGGGAGTAAGAATTTTAGATTTTAGACTTCGGCGTGAGCGCTCAGTCGAACGCTTTTGGATTTTAGATTGAAATTTAATCCAAAATCTAAAATCCAAAATCCAAAATTGAATTGCCCCATGCCCAATAAATAACTTTACTTAGCGTAATCTAATCTGCTGGTCGTTGCAGACGGTAATGCAAAAACACTTCTTGCTCAACTGCATGAACTTCTAGAAGTTGCAACTTGGGAGCTAAATCGGCTAAAAATCCTTTTCCTTCGACGGGCGTGGGTGCGGTATTACCACCTAAAATTAGCGGACAGACAGTCAGCCATAATTCATCAATCAAATCTAATCCCAGCAAGGAAGCGACTAATTCACCTCCACCCAAGACCGCCAAGCGTGTTATATGTATAGTGGCTAGATGCTTTAAAGCTGCGGGAATGTCAATTTCTCCAGTTGGTGTTTCAAAAACTAAAATCTGCTCAAATTTTGAAGGACACTCCTGTACGGGAGTTTCCCCCGTTGAGGGAAGTGTCCGTAAACGTCCTTTCCAGGAAAGTGCACCCGCAGTTGTCGTAAGTAGCCAGCGTCTGACTGATTGCTTAAAAAAGTTAATTTCCGGATTGAGGTTTGCAGAGCGTGTAATCACTATATGAATCGGTTGGGGAGGCTTACCTCCTTGGACTCGATGTTGTACTAAAGTTGGATCTGATACGGTAAGTGTTGTTCCGTAAGCGGCCAGAGTACCAGCACCGAATAAAACGGCATCAGAGGCAGCGATTTGTTTTTCTAAGTGTGCTTGATCAATTCTTGAACCAAACCGAGCAGGCGATCGCCTAAAATCTGCTATTTTGCCATCTGCACTCATTGCTAAAACAACTGTAGTATGAGGACGGTGTTGCAACATTAAATTGGTTTGATAGTTTTATATTTTTTTGCTAGTGTGTAGATTCTCAAAAAAATCCATGCCTGCAACCTAGTATTTTACAATTTAATTACTGGATTCCTATGCAACACAAATCGCTTTTACATCTACTAAATACGATTTTTGGTATACCACGTTTCTTTTTCAATTATAGCAATTTGTTATTTTTAAACATTGAAAATAAAGTTATGATAAGATAACAAAATGTCTCATCTAGCTGGTCTAATTGCATATCTTTGCTGTTGTGGTTTGCAGATGTCAAGTGAGACACTCGATGACTAATTCCCGTCAATCATCCTTTCGTCGAATTTTAGTAACGAGAATATTGCTGTTGTTCGTTCCAGTTTTACTTATAGGCGAGATTGTTGCCCTAAATAAGGCACGTTCTAGCATATTGAGAACTGCACGTCAAAATTTAACAGAAAGCGCTATCAACAAAGGGGAGAGAATTGGAGATGCGATCGCTATATTAAAAGCTAATTTGCTGAGTGTAAGTAAAACAACGGTGATTCCATCGGATTCGCCTATACAAGAGCAAGAAATTCTCACCCAGCTAAAGCAACAACTTCCATCCAATATTCAATGCATTCAATTAACGAATCTCCTAAGTCAGAAGATAATTGCCAATAATTGTGGCGATCAAGCTATTGGAGAATTGAGATTACCTTTGCCTAGTGACGGAATTAATGTCAAAGCAATCTTCCTGCCAAAAGCAGGAATGACTGGTAAAAGAAACACACAAAATCAACTGCCATTAGTATTATCTGCACCAATCTCCGATAGCCGAAAAAATTTAGTTTACAGTTTAAGTATTCAGTCTGCATTGTACCAACAAACCAGAAATCCGCCGGGATCGCTTACAGGCGCTATGGTAGTGATTGCTGAAGATGGCACGATTTTGGCACACCCATTCACAGACTGGGTGGGAACTAATATTAATCAGCACCCAAATGCTTCTCAACTCAAGAGCATAATTAAAAATGCAATTGCGGGACGAAACGATTCGATAAATTTGTTTTTTACAAAGGGGAAAGAATTAGTAGCTGGCTATACAGCTATTGCAAATCCACTCACCCAACAACCGCAGCAAAAATGGATAGTTTTAGCTGTTACCAGTGTTGATAATGCGCTTTTTGGTTTAGAGGAAATCAAGCTAATCCTCATCGTTTTGACAGTTGGTTTGATTGGTGCAAGTTTGTTGGCATCTCTATATCTAGCTCCTTACTTAGCACGTCCTGTAGAAGAATTGCGAGACTACGCTTTAAATATTCACTCTCACCATGCTGCACAACCAGTTCCGCACAATTTCCAAATCCGGGAATTCAATCAACTAGCCCAAGCCCTAGACCAAATGGTAGAACGGCTCAAAGCTGGAGCAGAAGAATTGGAAATAGCTTGGAAAGAATCCAAAACCGCTAACCAGATTAAAAGCCAGTTTTTAGCTACAACTTCCCATGAATTGAGAAACCCATTAAATATTATTATTAACTATATTCGCCTGGTTGAAGATGGTTTATGTGATAGCCGAGAAGAAGAAATGGAGTTTCTCAAACGTGCCGATGAAACAACGATTCACTTGTTAGGTATTATTAATGATTTACTAGATATTTCTAAAATCGAAGCAGGTAAGCTTTCAGTAGTCACGACACCGATTGATCTCCGACAAATATTGTTAGAGGTGATTAATTTACAATCGGTTAATGTTCAACAAAAGGGCTTGCAATTGAAATGTGAGTTAGATCCTCAAGCGATACCAATTAAGGCAGACGCAGCAAAACTGAAACAGGTGCTAATTAATGTTATCGGTAACGCTACTAAGTTCACCGATGTGGGAAGCATCACCATTGCTACAGAAATTCAACCTAGTAATGATAAATCTCAGGTGGTGGTAACAATCAAAGATACAGGTATAGGAATCGATCCAACTCAACAGCATAAACTATTTCGACCCTTTGTGATGGTGAATGGCACAACCACGCGCCAGTTTGAAGGTACTGGACTGGGACTGGCGATTTCACGGAACTTAATCGAACTCATGGGAGGTAGCATTACTCTTGAGAGTGTGGGACTTCATCAAGGTACGACAGTGAAAATTACCATACCTTTGATTGATATCTCGCTATTACCTGTTCCAAAGAAAGAAGAAAATGTAGGGGATTTGGGATTTTCCTCTGGGAATGAGGGGGCAAAGACAAGCCGCTACCCTAGCCTACAGGAGTCTGGGGGAAGTCCTTCTTTGAGGATCAACAAGTCTGTGAAAGCAGGAGTAGACGAAGAGAAGTCCCCGAAGTCTCAGTTGCTATTTGGGAAAGGGACTTATGAAATTCGTCTTTCGCCCCTGCAAACTATTCTGGTAAGTCTTCCAAAAGGAGGAGTTTGTGCGAATGGGACTTTTAAGAGTCACTAGTACCGCTTTGCGTAATTCGTAATTCGTAATTCAGTTTTAGCAAGGGTTTCAGACATTACAAATGGGTGGCTTATTTACCCCGTACTGTACTAGTTATTACTTTATCGTCCTTGACGATCATTGAGAAAAACAGGTTTACCGCCTTGCTGAAGAGATAGTGTTAGAGCAGCAAGAATTTCTACTAATTCAGTGCCTACCCAGCCAGACGAAACCTCGGAGGGAGTATTGTTGAGGACGGAGACAACAAAAGAGGAGCAAACCCGCCCCAATGGTTCCCCTGGTTCTAATTCCAGTACCACCTGTCTTTGATTTACAGGAATAAATTGATTGCCCTGCTGTTCAAACTCTCCATGTAGCAAGGTTAGAGGTGACAATAATGACATCTCATCAAAAATTAAGCTGCCAAGGCTGCCCACAATCCCTAGCCGTCGCTGTTTATCAGGATTCAGCCAGCACAGATGAATATAAACTTGAAAGTCATCTGGGTATGTTAGTGTCAGCCATACTAGATCAGCTAGTCCCCGTGTGTTTGCGTTTTCCCCCACTGCTCCCTGTAGCCACACCGTACCCGTTGCTTGTACTTTCACAGGGATTTGACCCAGCCAAGCGTTAAAGATGGCAATATCGTGAATGGCTAAGTCCCACAGAGCATTAACATCTTGCCGGACAGGCCCTAAGTGGGTACGGGTGGCGTAACCATAGCGTAAATCACCTAACTTACCTGTCTGTACTACAGTTTTTCCGCGCTCAACTGCTGGGTGAAATAAATAAGTATGGTCAACCATCAGTATCAAATGATGCTGCTCCGCCAACTGGCAAAGTTCCCGACATTCTACTGGGTTAAGAGTTAAGGGTTTTTCTGCAAAAACATGGTATCCCTCTTGGAGAGCGTCTTTAATTAAAGCATAGTGAGTACTAGCTGGAGTTGCGATCGCCACCCCTGTCAATCCTGGCACTTTCTTTAATTCTTGCCACTGGGTTGTTAATACTACATTTTCATCTAAGTTAAACTGCTGCTTTACCGCCGCTAATCGTTCTGGATGGGGATCTACTACAGCAACTACATTTACTTGGGGATGTGCTAAGAAATTTCGCAGTAAATGCACTCCCCAACGCCCAACTCCGATGACAGCAATTTTAATTTGGTTTGTCATTTGTCATTTGTCATTTGTCATTTGTCATTTGTCATTTGTCATTTGTATAGAAAGGACAAGGGACAAATGACAACCAACTGAATTATCAGTTGATTAAGATTATTTTAAGCTAAGGGTTTTTCCTGATTATTAATTGCTAAAAAAGCTACCTTAGCTGCGGCTTGTTCAGCAGTTTTGATCGAGCGTCCCTTACCAACTCCTAGCTTGTTGTCGTGCAGCCACACCTCAGCAACAAAACGTTCTTGATTGCGGTGCGGTTGATTGAGTTCCACAACCCGATACTCTGGTAAAACTTTAAATTGTGCCTGAGTCCATTCTTGTAGAGCAGCTTTGTAATTAAGTCTAGCTGGATCGAGGCGAATTTCTGTCGCTAGTTGTTGGAAGTGGGGATCTAACCAAGAGCGGATTAGTTCCAGATTTTGAGTGCTTAAGTAAAGCGCACCGAGAACAGCTTCAAAAGCATCAGCCAGTCGTGACTCTTGACCAACTTTGTCAGCAATAGCACTGCCAGCAACTAGTAAGTATAACTCCAAACCATATTCTTTGGCTAATTGGGCGAGGATGCGATCGCTCACCAACACCGAACGAATTGCCGCAAAATCCCCTACTGGACAATCGGGATAATTTTCCCACAACAAAACAGCTGACACCAGTCGCACCACTGCATCGCCGACAAACTCCAACTGTTCATAATTTGCCGACTCTGAGACAGTGGGATGAGTTAGCGCTAAATCCAGCAGTTCCCACTTTATCGGCGCTTCTAGCGACAGACCAAATTTTTGAATTAAACTTTCAAGTTGCCGTTGACGGCGTGGATAAGCAAGGGGCATTGCATGATAAGGGGCAGGGGGGCAGGGGAAGGCAACTAGCTAGCTATCTATCTTAATCTCTCGTTCCCAGTCTCCGACTGGGAATGCCTATTTTGAGGCTCCGCCTCAAGACTTGCGGCAGAGCCGCTTTTGATTTGCATTTCTAGCCAGAGGCTAGAAACGAGGTTACTTTTTTATATAAAGTTCTTGGACTATTACTTTAACAACTTTTGGCTACTTGTCTCTATCTAGCTTCTCTTGAATAGCTTGACGGCAAAACTCAGGAGGGTCGTCTTTAGCTTTCACTTCTTCCTTCATTTCCTTGGTGACGCGCAAATGTAAATATTCAGTTAATGGTTCTTCTCTATCAGATTTAATTGGTTTTAAATTTTCTGGGTTCCCTTTAGGATTTGGCATTATTAAGAGATGCGAATAACGCTTGAACCTTTGATATATCAAAGGATAAAGTTTTAAATCGGTGGCGTTACCAGTCTGGAAAACAGTTCACCACCGATTCCCACTTTTACAAGAGGTAACTCTATTTTATGTTTACACGCACAGAATTAGAAGTTAAAAGCTTGAGAGCGTTACGCGATTTATGTCTGATACAGTACGGCATCCAAGCAATAGGGAACCCTGCTGATAAGGCATCTTACATTAACGCACTCCTAACCTTCCCTGTTATAGCCTGCAAGCAAGTGTCAGATAATAAAGGATTGAAATCTCCTATACTCTCTCAAATACAAGCGCTAGAAGCAACGCTAGAGGCTATGGGAACACCTACGCCAGAACAGTCAGCATTGCTCAAGGTGACGATGGAGGGAAGGAAGCTAGAGTACCCAGCACGGTACAGTCAAGAGAAACTGTTTGGACTCTATCGGGTTAAATGGCATCTGGATACAGCATTAGAAATACTGGGAATGCTCTAAATAATCAATTAGCGATGTCTACGACGAGCTTCTCTACGAGACGCTGCGCGAACGCTTAAGCCCAAAATCCGCACAAAAAATAATGGAGTACAAACCGTGAAAGGTTCATACTCCATTGTAGGGAAAGACCAGGTAGTAAGCCGGGTTCTGTTCTCTTTCGAGGGCAGTTATCTATCTGGGACGCCTGTTACCAGACGCCTCTAGCGGCTCTCGTTGAGCGGAACTGGTAAAAGACCAACCGTAGTTCCTATCGCCTTGCTCCCAACCGGGGTTTACCGAGCCAGCGCCTCTCGACGCTGCTGGTGCGCTCTTACCACACCTTTGCACCCTTACCAAAGATTGGGGAGTGGGGAGTGGGG
>NZ_WBKM01000219.1 GCF_015714725.1 Nostoc sp. WHI | reverse complement strand
TCAACTTCCGAGTTCAGAGGTGCAACTTCCGAGTTCAGAGGCTCAAGTGTCAGCCTTAACTGTTTTGTCATCTCTTTCATTTCCCTCATCCTCCTCATCTCTCTTTAATTTGCACAGTGCGATTGAACAAATTCATCGCTACGGAAATAGTCAAGCTGAGAATTAGATAGGTAAGCATAATCAGTAATATCACTTCTACGGCTTTCCCCGTTTGGTTAAAAGTGGCGGAGGCGACAAAATAAATATCGGGGTAGCCGATCGCGATCGCTAAACTGGTATTTTTCGTCAAATTAAGATATTGACTCGTCAACGGTGGAATTATTACCCGTAAAGCTTGGGGAAAAATCACCAACCGCATCACCAACCCTGGTTTTAATCCTAGCGATCGCGCTGCTTCCCATTGTCCTTTAGGTACTGATTGAATCCCACCTCTGACAATTTCAGCGATAAACGCACCCGTGTAAAAAGTTAATCCCAACAGCAAAGCTGAAAACTCTGGGGATAAAGTAAACCAAGGGAATTCTAAGCCACTTTGACTAACGCCAATAAAACCCCAAAAAGATATCTTATTTTCTGTTTTGGGAAAACTGAGGAAAACAGCAAAGTACCAAAACAGCAGTTGCAGTAGTAAGGGAGTATTGCGGAAAATCTCCACATAAACCATAGTGATATTCCGCACTAGCCAGTTGTCAGAAAGTCGCGCAATTCCAGCACTTACCCCCACAATTGTCGTGAGAAAAATTCCTGCAACCGCCACCCGCAAAGAGTTAATTAACCCCACCCACAAAGCATAACTGTAGGTGTCAGTTGGTTTGTAGGTAATCAGCGTTTCACCAATACCAAAAGATGCCTGTTGCTTAAGAAAATCAAATCCAAACTGAATACCCAATTGCCGCAAATTGCGGTTGAGGTTGCCCCACAGTATTACTACCACAACTGCTGCTAAAAATACGGCAACTAATTGCAAAGCAATGCGCCAAAAGCGATTATCACGCCATATAGGCAATTTGTCATTGGTCATTGGTCATTAGTCATTGGTCATTGGTCATTTCATGGGAGAAGATCATTCTGCTCCCCACTCCCCACTCCCCACTCATCACCGGAACGGCGGAGAATAAAGCAGTCCGCCTTTGCTCCAGAGTTGATTTTGACCGCGAGCTAGATTGAGTTTTGTCTTGGGGCCGAGGTTGCGATCGTAAATTTCGCCGTAGTTACCAACATGCTTAATTATTCTGGCTGCGAAATCGTTTGTTAAGCCAAGTCCTTCACCAAGGTTGCCTTCTGTTCCTAAAAAGCGCTTAATATCTGGATCAGTACTACTAGCGAACTGTCCTACATTCTGGGAAGTAATACCCAACTCTTCAGCTTTTATCAGGGAATAAACCACCCACTTGAGAGCATCACCAAACTTAGGATCTCCTTTGGCGACAGCTGGTGCAAGGGGTTCTGAAGAAATAACTTCCTCAAGAATCACATTATCTTCTGGTTTGGGTAAAATTGTGCCTCTAGAAACCAATGCTGAACGATCAGCTGTAATGCCATCGCAACGACCTTCAGCATAGGTAGCAAAGGTAACGTTAACGTCTTCAAAGACAACGGGTTTGTAAGTGATGCCCCGTTTTCGCATTTGGTCTGTTAAGTTCTGTTCGGTAGTAGTACCAGTTTGAACGCAGATTGCTTTATTTTTCAACTCTGCCAGGGACTTAATGCCGCTATTTTTGCGAACCATTAGGGCTTGACCATCGTAAAAGACGACGGGCGCAAATTCTAGACCAACTGAAGTATCACGACTAAGTGTCCAGGTAGTATTACGGCTGAGAACGTCTACTTCCCCAGTTTGCAAAGCTGTAAATCGCTCTTTGGAATTAAGATTGCGAAATTCTATTGCATCTGGATTATCAAATAAAGCAGCTGCGATCGCGCGGCAAACATCCACATCGATGCCGTTGTATTTACCATCAGTTCCCACAAAGCTAAACCCTGGTACTTCCCCACTGACACCGCAAATTAACTGACCACGGCTTTTAATACTATCCCAGCGATTTCGAGTTGCTGGAGCGGCTGCACTGCCTGGAGTGCTAACTGTATTTCCTGTTTGTCCTGACTCTCCACCACAAGCAGCGATCGCAAAAACTAGGGGTGCGATCGCTAGAGCTAAAGCTGATTTACGCATAAACTTCATAGTTACTAAAAAATAAAGATGTATTGCTTACTACAATCATTCAGTCAAAACAGATTGTTGGTTGTAATATTAAACTTTACCAGCCTCTGTGCTATATTTATTAACCTTAAAAACGGTAGTTAAAGTTTTTACTTATATTTTCAAAAGCCTCAGATGCTATGTAGAAATTATCTTAACTTGGCTTTAACTTTCGAGTTTGATTTAAAGTACTGCCACCATGCTTGCTCTAGCAATACATTCATTAAACCTAGAAGAGAATATTAAAATTTAAGTGAGTTAGTGCTATATCCTTAACTGGGTAAGATTGGGAAAAAAGTGATTATTACTTCTTCAATAATGAGTAAGAGTCCTTCAAAAAATATCATTCACAGCGCAGAATGATCATCTGTTTTTCCTATCCTCAATGCCCAATGCCCCAATTGCATACTTCTATGTGATCAGAAGTAGCCACACCAACCCAAACAACTACCCCTAGCAGGTTAAACTAGGTCTGTTAACAGCTGCTCCACGTTCCTTATGAGGCTTTTATGGGAGCTAACCTCAAACAGATTGCCAACTATTTAGACAACCTTGGTTGGGATTACCGTTTGGATGAAGAAGAAGACCGGATTATAACAGGTGTGGAGGCTGATAACCTAGAAGATTTCCTGATAGTTGTCCAGCTGGATGAAGAGGGAAAATTTTTTCGGGTATTTGCCCCTCAAATTCTGGCAGGAATTCAAGACCATCCTCACAAGGGAGCTATCCTACAGACAATGCTTGCCATTTCCTGGGAAACTAAAATGTTGCAATGGGAATATGACCCATCCGATGGCGAAATCCGTGCCATTATTGAGTTTCCTCTAGAAGACTCCATTCTCACAGAAAGGCAATTTCATCGTTGTCTGAGTGGGTTAATTCAGATTGTGGATGGCATAGCGATACCTCGCTTGAAACAAGTAATGGCAACAGGTATTGATCCGGGGAATATAGAACTTGGGGAAAGACTGCTACTCAGTATCCAAGAAGAAGCGCCAGGATTGCTAGATTTGCTGGAAAAAGCAATGGAAGCGCGAAAAAACCGAGGAAGTTTTAAGGGCGAGTGAGACGGATCATCACTTAAATAGCTATACTCCAAAGTGATACCCTCACTATATACACTGAAATTTTCTGGGGCTGGATATTATGACATCCTATGCAACCTCCTCTGCCAAAGCGGAAATGAGTGAACTTCGGCGGTTGAAAGGCTTACTACCGCCAGAATTGCAAAGCTGGGTCACAGTTGAAGGCACAACTGAGGTCAATCCACCCCTGGTTCGTTGCGAAGAAATTGGTAAAGACCAGGTAGAAATTCAAATTGACTTGGTGAAATGGGATGCCCTCGCAATGGATCAGCGTAATTTGCTGTTTTGGCATGAAGTTGCTCGTGTTCAAAATGACACAATTCCTAAAGATGGTTGGGAAATGGCAGCACTAGCCATTGGTTTAGGTGGTGCTGTGGGTGAATTGTGGGTACAAGATGGATTGCTGCTGGTATTAGCTTTGTCGCTATGTGGTGTGTCAGGCTGGCGACTGTACCAAAAGAATAATGGGGAAAAGCAAGTAAAAGAATTGCTTAATGCTGATGAAAAAGCGATCGCTTTGGCAACTCGTTTTGGTTATAGCCTCCCCAATGCCTACAAGAGTCTCGGTAGCGCCTTAAAAACCCTGATTGACAATACTCCTAGTAAGCGCCAACGGTCGAGATACGAAGCAAGACTCTCTGCCCTCAAACGCAGTGCTAATAAAGCAAAAGCTAAATCTAAAACTACAGATGAGGGCGGGCTGTAGAAACCGAAATTAGGTTGGGTGGTGATTGCCCACCCCATAAAATACCTAAATCAACGTGAGCTTGATGAACCTCTCCCTGCCTTGTAAAGTTCAAGTCTGCCCTCTCCGACTCGGCTACGGTGTACACACAATTCCTAAAAACCTAGCTTGATAAGGCTTTCCTCGTTCCTGGGCTGCCGCCTGGGAATGCATTCATTGAGTCTCTGGCTCAATGTCTGAATAGTTCCACAATTAGTAAATCGAAAAGTTTTTATAACCCTTACCACATCTGCATTTTAGCTAAACAACCGTTTCAGCTAAAAGTGTATTTAATCCCAAGTGGCCAAAAATAGTGTATTGTAACGACAGAATAATTTTGTAAAAAGTAAAGATCACTTTTCAGGTAAATTCATCAAACCAGGTAATGAAAAGTTTAGCCGGCAAACTGGCTGACCGCTTGCAGAATCAATGTCTCTAACAAGGCGATCTCTGCGCTACTTTCACTACCTCCATCTGAGAGAAATGCTCACCTTCGGCACAAATATAGCGATCGTCTCTAGCCTCGGCTTCATCAATTTGAAGAGGCGTTTGTCCCACATCAGGCATCAATTAGTTTATATGCTCCTGCGAATGTCAACCCTCAAGCACCGCATTCAAGTCGGTAAGTATTGGCTAGTAAGATTATTTCTCATGATATTGTCTACTAGCAGGCTGGGAACAACCAAAAATTACCTTCAGCTAGCTAGGTTAACCAAGATTTGCACAACAATGATTTAAAACTTAATAATAGTATAGTTAAACAACATAAGTAAAAACCCAAATCTTCAGCAGTGGAAGTAGCAATCTTATGGAATTCAACTCATCTTTAAAAGAACAAATACAGAGCCTTTATAAACATCATAAACCTGTATTTTTTCATGCATATTTTGCTCTAATATGGCCTATAGCTATTTGGTTGATGTATCTCCTATTTCCCAATCAGGTAGCAACTCGAATCCAACTTTCAAGAATCATCTTCATTGGCATTTGCATTCAAATCCTTGTTTTGGGAGTCCAGAAACGCACTCATGTCCTAAAAACAATTCGGGGATATTTTACAGGAACAACATATCCCATTAACCTGGCTATATTTCGGATATTTCTGTTTGGAACTATATTCGGGGAAGTCAATCACAATTTCTCTAAAATTGTCTGGTTAAGTGAATTCCCTAAAGAGCTTCTGGTTCTACCTTTAGGTTCAAGGTGGCTCTTTTCCCATATTCCCATAAATGCAGCACTAGCTCAGACAAATTGTTGGCTATTAATTATCTGTTCATTTACAGCCATGATTGGGCTTTTTACTCGTACCTCAGCATGGCTGACCGTAATCCTCAGTTTCTACGTTCTGGGTATTCCCCAGTTTTTTGGTAAAGTCGACCACTACCATCACTTATTATGGTTTGGTGCGATTTTAGCCCTTAGCCGATGTGCCGATGTCTTATCATTAGATGCTGTTTTCATGGCCTGGAAACGAGCCGATCGTGGTCAAATAGAACCTCCCGGTATTTCTAGAGTTTATGCATTACCGTTACGTTTCGTCTGGCTTTTATTTGGCATCATTTATTTCTTTCCAGGATTTCATAAATTATGGAAATCTGGTTTTGATTGGGCATTTACTGACAATCTCAAATATCAAATATTTTCCAAATGGCTTGAGTGGTATCAAGTAGATGGCTGGAACCCGGTGTTAAGATTAGATGGGTATCCGGCCTTATCTAGCCTGGCAGCTATTGGCTCAATCTGTTTTGAGTTAGCTTTTATTTTTCTAGTATTCTTACCGATAACTCGATATATAGCAGCTTTTGGAGGGCTGCTTTTGCATAATATGATCGGTCTGGTAATGCATATTAAATTCTTACTTCTCCAAACTTGCTACGTCGCCTTCTTTGATTGGCATACTATTTTTCATTGGATTGGGCATCGACTTTTTCCCATAGATATGTATGTTGTGTACGACGGAAATTGTAAACTCTGTCGTCGTACAATCACAACTTTAAAAGTATTTGATATTTTTGGCCGATTAACATTTGTCAACGCGCTGAATGATGAAACTCTAACCACCCACAATCTTCTCTGGTTAGACTCCCAGGCGCTATTAGCTGATATGCACGCAGTTCTCCAAAGACGCTCATGGAAGGGTTACAACGCCTATCGTGTCATAGGAGCGCGCATACCAATTTTCTGGCCGATTTTACCTTTGCTGTATGTGTGGCCCATACCTGAGATTGGTAAACGTATTTATCGGCGTGTTGCTGATTCTCGTACTTGTAGTTTAATTAAAGCTGAGATTCCTGAGACTAAAAAACGAAATTTCCAACCACCGATTTATTCGCAAGCACTCACAGTTCTCGCTGTTTTATTAATTATTGGCAATAGCCTATTAGGTTTAACTGAAAGAACAGCAGGTTGGCCACTTGCCTGCTATCCAACGTTTTCGGAAATTTTAGGTCCCCAAGTAGAAAATCTCGAAGTTGTTCCTCTAAGTGCAACGGGTGCGCTTCTCACCTTTGATTTAAAAGACTTTAAGAAAAAAATGGGGCCTGTAAAGTTTAATTCCTTAGCTAAACATGTTTTTTACCCAACTAAAAAGACGAAAAATGCAATTGATAAAGAGCAACACGTTAGTTCCCTGTGGCAAGCAATCAGCCGTAATCACCCTACTCTCCAGCAAACAAAATCAGTTCAATTTTATAACATTACAAGATGGAGTGATCCCGAAAAGCGATCAGAGAATCCGGTTGCTCGCTCACTAATCTATGAACTGAAATTGTAAATTATTGGCTTAGGAACGAATCATACAACACATGCTTTGCCTTGTATTTCCAGCTTGTTATCGAACTAAGTAACACATCTAAAATTGTTTGAATTTCCTCATAGAAATAACTTTGATAAATCAGTTTGACTGCCAACGCTTTCCTTGTCTGGTGGGCATCTGGGCGAAGCGCTATAAAATCTTATAATTCCGCGATCGCCTGTTGGGTAATTTCTTTGAGAGCGTTGTGGCTTTTAATACTGATTTATCATTGTTGGCTGTGAGACAAATGTATTCCTCCGAATTTTCTCGCAATCTTTTTCAAAAATCAAATCGGATTCACCTAACAGAAAATTGTCAACAACTCAACTACCCTTCTCCTTAATTTCCTGTTAGGGAAATATGGCTCGAAGAGTGTTTCGCTCTTGACACCTTTCATAAAATCTTACTTTTTTCTTGACTATATCTTTATCAAACTCAAATTTTACAGCTGGTTCAGCATTTTATGCGTCTGGGGTATGACACGCACATGCTTAAGAAACCGCTTCATTAAAGCTTGCCACGTCAAAACTTGATCGCTCGAAGGCGCAAGCACAGGTATTGGGGAAAATTGTTCAGATACTGCTAAAGGCGTAACAGGTTGTAAAAATACTGAGATATCTGGACTAACCTCTGCCACCAGCAAAGCTGAACGTTCCAACTCGGCAGGATCTGTGTTTTGAGACACAATTATCTTGACAAAAACATTTAAATATGAATTGTGACATAATTGGAGAAATTTACTATGTTCTTGCCAATGACTTTCGCCGCTAACACTGGGCAATTTAAAATCCATACCTACAGAGTCTAAATAGGGGAGAATCATCGCCAGTTGTTCTGGGCGATGTCCGCCAGTTTCTAGGTATGTAGGTAGACCAGTTATGGCTCGCACTTGGGGTAAAAACTGCGTTAGAAATGGGGCATGAAGAAGTGGTTCGCCTCCAGTTAAGCTAATGCTATCGTGTAGACAAGGTAGATTTTGCCGTTCTACCCATTCAATTAAGATGGGTAATGGAACAGGGTTAGAGTGAATTTCAAAGTCACGCAATCCAGGCGATCGCTCTATCCGACAAGTAGCAGGTGCATTCCAAGTATGGGCGCTATCACAAAAGTGACAGCGCAAATCACACAAAGCAAAACGAATAAAAATCTGACGTGTCCCTACATTCAGTCCTTCCCCTTGAATGGCAGAAAAGACCTCAATCAGGCGTGCGGTAGGTGTAACCGTATTTTTAGCAATCATTTGATGAGAGCAACGCGATCGCGCTGCGTCGGCACAACAGCAAGGATATTTTTTGGCTTCTTGTTCTATTGTGAATCGTCGCTGGCGATCTCCAATCTCAGCCCCGGTAAATAGCGATTAGTCCTTATTATTACTGATTCCAATATTAGGTTAGGTAATTTTGGAGGACAAAATAATGCTTGGCAGATTACATTATACATGGCAACGAAAGTGCAGAGCTTCATGACTAGCCAACCGACAGAAGTCGATTTTCCAGTTAATTCCCTAAACGACACGGCTATAGTGCTGGTTCCCACGCGATTGAGCGTGCTGGAAGCTTTAGGCTTTAAGCAAACCTGCCAAGGCTTAATCCAACCCAATTTACATCCCAAGCAAATCATTATTGACTTTCACCAAACTACTTTTATGGATAGTAGTGGTTTAGGTGCTCTAGTAAGTAATTTTAAACACGCCCAGTCCCAAGGGATTACACTAACACTGCGGAATGTAACACCTCAGGTAATGGCAGTCTTAAAACTCACAGGACTAGATCAGGTTTTTCCCTTAGAGCTTGTGGACGATAAGTTGCTAGTACAACAAGAATACTTAGCAGATAATCGGAAGACAACTTCCCGTAAAGTAGAGCAGCTACCTACTACTCACCCTTCCGTGGCATCTTGGATGAAACGGTTATTAGACATTGTAGGGTCAGTGATCGGTTTATTAATTACAGGAGTTTTGTTTATTCCGATTGCGATCGCTATTCAAATTAATGATCCTGGCCCCATTTTCTTTAGTCAAATCCGCTGTGGCTGGATGGGGAAACGGTTTGAGATTTGGAAATTCCGTTCTATGTGTGTGGATGCGGAAGCCAAGAAATCCCAAGTCAAAAACCAAGTGCAAGGTGCCTTTTTCAAGAATGAGAATGACCCCAGAGTTACCAAGATAGGGCGCTTTTTACGGCGAACGAGTCTTGATGAACTACCCCAATTTTGGAACGTCCTCAAAGGAGAAATGAGTTTAGTAGGCACTCGACCACCCACACCTGATGAAGTGGAACGCTATGAAGTACCAGAGTGGCAACGTTTAGATGTTAAACCCGGCATGACTGGCGAATGGCAAGTAAATGGACGTTCTAAAGTCCGTAGTTTTGAAGATGTGATTCGTATGGATTTAGAGTATCAAAAAAATTGGAGTTTGGTGTACGATTTAAAGCTAATTTTCAAAACTATAGCTATCTTGTTTAACAGAAACAGTGGTGCTGTTTAGCTAACTACCTTTATTCACAATTTTTTGGTAACTCGTAACTCTCACGTTCATTGTCGGATACACCCAAGCCTAAAATAGGCTTGGGTGTATTTTAAATTAGGAGCTGGTTCTTCTTGCTTTATTTAACTCACAGCCTTCGGGATACCTACTAATTCAACCTGCTGCACCTCTGGCATTAAAAGCTTCACGCCTTGCTTAACAAACCCCTGCAAAAAACCAATTTGCTGATGCTGAAATACCTTTTGCAACGTTTGCCGCAACTTGTCCAAATTCAAACCATTTCCAGAATCAATCGCTATTTCCTGCTGTTGGAAATATTCAACTAAACTTAACCCTGCTACCCTAGTCAGATAAGCTGCACTTACTCCCTGCACTGCGCCACCAGCAACAAAGGTAACGGCATTACTTTTAAGAACAATACTAATAGCCTTTGTAGAAAGCTCAACTAAACCCAGTTTCAGCATCAGACTTCCCAGTGTACCAGCTACGGTTTGTGCCTGTTCCAAAGAAAATTTTTGCTGATAGATATTACCCAAATCCATTACCATCTGAGCATTAATTGCCGCAGTTGCCAGAATATCAAGGGCTGGTACTGGGTTGGCAAAGGCAGCAGCAGCAGCTATCCACTGATATTGTTCAATAATTGGGGTGGCGCGATCGCGTCTGGTTCCATTGAGCCAGTTTTTCGCCTCAGCTTTCAACAAACCAGCTTTCCTCATGGTAGTTGCCCAAACCAGCCGTTGTCCTTGCTGTGCCAAAACTTCACTCAACTGCTGTGATAATTGTTGGATATCTGGTGCTGGTTGTTCCATCCATTCTTCCACAGAACCATCAGCCTCATGCTTTCGGACTTTGATGGCAATGGGAGAGGCCACAGTTGCAACTACATTTCCCTGCATTCGCTGTTTCAATGACAGCAAGACGCTGGCGCTTTCATCGGCTAAATATTGGTCTTGTTTGTTGAAAACCAGTATTTGAGGCTGATTTGCTGCTTTTAACTGCTGTAAAATTTGAAATTCTGAGTCTGTCAAATCACCATTTGTCAGGAACAGAACAAAATCAAATTTTGCGACTTCTGCCAAAATATCTGCATCTGAATTGTCACCTGCTTCTCTAAATAAAGGTGCTGTTTCTTGTAGAGAAACAAAATTTGAAGACACGAAATTTTGCTCTAGCACTTGAATTAAAGTGCTTTTGCCCACGGATTTCCCACCAGTCACAGCCACTTTAATTTCTTGTCTGTCTAATTCCAACAACAATTGTGAAGCTTGTTCTCTAAGTGTTTCTAACGCCCGATGGTTTTCTGCTTCTTGTGCAAGTTGGTTTATTACGGCTTCAGTTTTAGCGATCGCACTTTCCACAGTCGCCCGATCCACTAGCCTACCATTTAGCTGCTCTAAACTATCTTTCGGGCGATTTTGCTGGAATAACCACAAACCACCCCCAACTGCAAAAACACTCAATAAACCAAACTCACCCACCTGCATTATTGAATGATGCCAACTTTGTAGCATCCACAGAGAAAAGGACAGTCCCAATCCTCCCACTAAAATTGGTCGCTGCAACTTCACAACCATGATTCTCCGCGCCTTTTAGATGGCTATTTCTTCCAGAATAGATCAAAAACCTGCTTCTCTGAATTTAACAGGCGATCGAACACAACTTTCTTTACCTACAGATGCTTGTAAGATTAACTTCCAAGCATTCCTATATTGTCTCGAACGCGGTTTGCGCTGTCTTTTATCAGCCTTAAAAAGGTGTATTTTGCTACAGTAGCCAATAAATATATCTATTGAAAAGATATAAAACAGGTCAAGATTTTCTATGATTTTCTCTTTCAAACAGTTTAGTATACGGAAAAAGTATGGATATTATCTGAAAAGGGATGTTATGCGGAAACTTTCTATATATTTGTAACTCTTAAGTAAATATGCGGTTATTTTCTGTATATAACTGACTTAGAATTCAGTTACTCGAACACTTGGCAATTTCATATATGGAAACGTGTAATGATGAAATTTCTTGAATCTTTATCGGGAAACAAGCAGAACATTCTATCAATAAATTTCACTGCAATATTCTTTAGTAGTATTCTTTTTACCTGTTTGTTTAAAATTGCTCCGGAGCGAGTTTGGCTTAATTTGCTAATCAGCTTATTAGGTGCTCTAATCGGCTGGGTATTTGGGAACGCTGGATCACCTGTTAGCGAGGAGGAAGAGAAAACTTTTAGTGAATTAGCAAAAGTAGTAGCGACATTCTTTTCTGGCTATTTAGTATCCAAACTAGACAGATTTCTTGAGCGCGTACTATTTACAAATAATCAAATTGATGAAAATTCCTGGATCTCTGTATGCTTCTTCTCGTCAGATCTCATTCTTACTAGTGTTACTGTTTTTCTAAACAGAACCTATGGGTTAAAGCCACCAAATCAAACTGAGCCAACCACGTTTTAAGGCATGAAGAACAGATGCTTGTTTAGCTATGTCTCCTCTAAGCTTTGTGTCCATCCGTGAGATCAAGTTGACAATCAGCATAAAACAAAACCCCCTAATCTTCTCTGATTACAGGGTTTCATTATTTTTGTATTTGGTGGCGGGAAGTGGATTTGAACCACTGACCTTCGGGTTATGAGCCCGACGAGCTACCAGGCTGCTCTATCCCGCGTCGCTCTTGACTTTTCTAGCATAACCTATAGTCAAGAGTTTGGCAACTACAAAAATGATAATTCTCCAATTACTTCTAAACGCTTGTATTTACCCAAGGTGACAAACTTTTCTGAGAGACTTTCTGCGGCGCTGGGACTAATCCAACCCATTTGCTGAAGCAAGTGAATAGCAACAGCATGTTTTGCTCGTTTTGCCCCATCCATGACTTTGATTGCCAATCCCAAGCCTTCACCGAGTCTACCAATGCACTGCACTCCTTCGGCACCAGTTTTGCTGACCAGTTCCCCTGGAGTTAAGCGCATCAGTTCCGTGTCAAATTCTCCATCTCCTGCTACCATAGCGGGGTGATGCGTCATAGCACGGACAATGCGCTCCATATCCAAGTTGGTACTAGAGGCTAGTAGGGCATACAAAGACGCCATATGACCAATTTGCATTAGATAAGTTGGAGCGCCACAGTCATCATGAGCGCTGATAAATTCCTCAGCTGGCATTCGCAACAACTCTGCTACTTTGCCCAAAATCAACTGCTGTATTGGGTGCTTGCGTTCTAAGTAGTTATTCAAGGGCCAATGGCGTTGCTGACAAACGGCTAACATCCCTGCATGTTTACCAGAGCAATTGTATTCCAGACTACTCCGCTTACCTTCAGAAATCGGACATTGGAGTGTAGTCGGGTCAATATCTGCCCGCCAAAGGATGTTAAATACCTGTCGGACTTGCTCTATTGTTCCTTTGTGGGAACTTGTGATTATTGCTAAGTCGCGATCGCTGAGGTTATAGCGTTCCAGTGTGCCTGTGGTGGTGACTGCGAGTGCCTGAAATGGTTTGAGCGCTGAACGAATAAATGCAGCAGTTTCAGAGTTTCCGGCAACGGTTAGAACCCGTCCCCGTTCGTCGCATACAACAGCTTGTACTATATGCCTGGATTCAATAATGCCTTCCCGCAGCAACCGTACTTCTAGTGCTGTGGCTTGAGTTCGTTTTCCCATTGTCATGGGTTAATATTTATTACCTTTTATTAGTTATTAGTCATTAGTCATTAGTCATTAGTCCTTAGCTAATGACTAATGACTAATGACCGTTTTTATAACAAATGCCAAACTATAGTACCAGTAACTAACATTCCCGCCAAGCCAGCAAAGGTAAATTGTAATCGCTGCAAAATAGGTTTGATTTCGTATGCGACAATTAAGCGATCGCGGTTGAGAACTTCCTGTGGTTTCGTCCAAGTTTGGCCATCGTACCAGCCTGACTCTTCATAAAATACTGTAGAATTGCAAAGGCGATCACGCACGTAGAACCAGCCTAAGTACAATCTCACAAGTGCCAGCACTACCCCAACGCTTGCTCCTGCTGCACCACAGAGGATAAAATGTGCAACGTACTTTTGTGGAGAAAAACTTGCTGCGGCCACAGGGCCTGCTATTAGCCAAGATAAACCCCAAATCCAAACCATTTTCGTGATATATTTGCGCCAATCTAAAGTGCTATCACGAAACAGCCAGGAAGTTTTTAACTCTTCGTACTCATTGAGCGGTTGTTGGTCTGTAGGAACTGGACAATTTGAAACCGAAGACCTAATCATGTTGGCTTACCCTCACCCTCATCAGATTCTGGAAGGGAAATACGCTCTGCATGAATCCAGAACGCTTCTAAATTATAAAACTCTCGTTCTTTGGGCATCATGATGTGAACGATCACATCACCGTAGTCTTGTAATACCCAACTCCCCTCGGCTTTTCCTTCTATCCTTAGGGGACGCCGTTGCAACTCACTTTCAACTTTTCCTTCAATTGCTTGAGCGATCGCCCTTACCTGTACCCTAGAATAGCCAGTCATCATCACAAAGTAATCAGCTAAGTAAGATACCTCTGCTACTCTGAGCAATAAAATCTCACCCGCTTTCCGCTCTGATGCCGCTTCGGCAATGGTTGTGGCTAATTTTCCGCTCGCCTCTTCAGTTTGGGCAAAGCTTCTCACCGCACTCTTCGTCAGTGAGATAGACTGTAATGGGGAATTTCCTTGGAAATAATCAGTCATTAAACCTCAGGTGCTTTCTTTCTTTTGAAACAATTGTTTACATTTCCTTACAAACAACAAACAATTGATCTGAAAATGTGTCAATAGGTTTTTTTGAATACTAACAAAAAAACAGGTGTTTATGGGGACTAGTTTGACAATTGGCTGTTCAAATTTCGGCATCAGCAAGAAGCAGTTGCGGATGGCTATTGGGGAGCGAGAAATTAATCAATAGCTTTCCAGCGAGAACTTCCGGCGAAAATAAACGCAGATTTATGAAACAGCCTAATATGTAAAGTTAGTACATTTCCGCCATAGTGTACTAGTAATTCGTAAGTAAGGCCACATCTATGTCTTGGCTTGTCTACTAAAAATTACGATACAACACAGCACACTAATACATGATTTACCGAAAGTGTGATTGGCATAAGCGTACTAGTCGTTATTTGGGCGTAATAAAGCATTCCTATTGTATAATATGTAAAAAATTGGCCTTCCCACGGCTTGAATGAAGTGAAGCCGTGGGATTTTTTGCTCAACAAAGCACTTGAAAACTTGCTCGTCTAGTTGCTATATGTTTTTTATAGAATTAGCCACCCTTCAAATCTCCTGCTACCTAGATTTTGAGAAGATGATTGTGACTAACATATCAGCGAATTTCCTGAAAGTACAGGTATGTAATGTAACATCAGTACCGGAGATTAAACTTCTTGTTTCGTAACTATTGTGGACTGAATTGCCCCACGATTTGCCTTCAATGAGTAACACAAGGACTCATACTGATTTAAAGCTTGCTCAAAAGCATAGTGTTCAACTGCATATTGGCGACTTTTATAACCGAGAGTTTTGACTTTTTCGGGATTTTGGTACAAATCTAAAATTGCCATTGCTAAAGCTTGGGGATCTTCTGGAGGAACTATAACTCCGCCGCCACTTTGCCTGATGGCTCTTGCTGCCGTACCATTATCAGGGACAGAAGCAACTAAGGCTCTTCCACTGGCAAGTAGCACTTGAATTTTTGATGGCATATTGAAGGATACAATATTTTTCTTTTGCACCACCAAACCAACATCCGCAGCCGCCAACATTTGTGGCAAATATTTGCGGGGTTGAAACGGCAGTAGCAAAACATTATCTGCACCGCAGTCTAGACATTCTTGTTGCAATCGCTGTAAACCTTGTGCCTCTCCAACGATCACAAAAACAATATCTGGGATATGGCGTAATACAGAAGCAGCTTTGACGACGCTTTCTAAGCCTTGGGTTAGGGCAATATTACCAGAATACAGGACTACAAATTTGCCATTTAGATTATGTGCTATGCGGAAAGGGTTATTTTCTTTAGGCAAAGGGCGGATAAAATTTACATCAACCCAGTTGGGAATTTGCACAATTTTGTCGGCTTCTACGCCCTTAGATCGCAAATTGTCCACAAACCCATCGGCGATGACGCTAATTTTATTGGCAGTATGGTAAGCAAATTTTTCCAATAGTGTAAACAATTGGATAAGTAATTTATTTTTCAGTAGACCGACATGGACGGCTGCGTCTGGTAAAATATCTTGTAGATTTAAAATCACAGGGCAACCACGTAACCATCCTAAAAGAGCAACTGGTACACAGCTTGGCAAGGATGGTGAGGTTGAGAGAATAACATCTGGACGCCAACCGATGAGGGCAGGCACAAAACTAGTGACAACGAAACTAGCATCTAGTAATACCCGATCTAATAGATTTGGTTGTGGACGAATCCAAACGTAACTGCGTTGAATTTGAACGCCATTTTTGTATTCGTTGAGATACCACTTGCCCCGATATTCCTGGTAAATTTGACGCTCAGGGTAGTTGGGCATAGCAGTGACTACGCGCACTTGATGCCCACGTTTCACTAGTCCCTCTGCTAATTCAGTCATCAGTGGGGCAATACCAATTGGCTCTGGATAGTAATTGTAGGAGTAAATTAAAATTCGCATAAAAAATTAGTCCGAAGTATCCCGACTTTTTATTTAATGACAATAGTTGTCTTACACATGATTGGAGCTTGAAAACTCCTGTATTTAATTGTGGCTTTATACTTTTTTTCTGTCAGGCATTTTTGTTAAAGATTAAGTAAAATTTAATATTAAGTACTTAAGAAGGTTTTGATTATTTTTATTATTTTTCAAGTATTCATTGATGATGTACGTGTAAGTATAAACTCTTAAGCATTATGATACTGATAAAACTATTTCACAATACTAGTTATTGAATGAGCGATCGCCCTTGTATCTTCTCCTTTTTTGCTGGCTCAGGTTTCCTAGATTTAGGTTTTGAAACCAGTGGTTTTAATATTATTTATGTCAATGAAATTTTTTCTCCATTCATGGCAGCATACCGCTATTCACGGCAAGTTCTCAATCTACCGTTGCCAGAATACGGATATTATCATGGGGAAGCAGGAGACATAACTAAATTTACCCAAGGATTACAAGCACAACGCCTTCAAGAATTAGTCAAAGACTGCCGCAAATCTCATAATATAATTGGTTTCATCGGTGGGCCTCCTTGTCCTGATTTTTCTATTGGGGGGAAAAATAGAGGACATTTGGGAGATAATGGCAAGCTTTCGGCTTCTTATGTTGAATTAATTTGCCTAAATACTCCAGATTTCTTTTTATTTGAGAATGTTAAGGGTTTGTGGAGAACCACAAAGCACCGCTTATTTTTTGAATCGCTCAAGCAACAATTATTGGAAGCAGGCTATATATTAACAGAGCGGTTAATTAATGCTATCGAATACGGTGTACCCCAGGATAGAGAAAGAATTATTCTCATTGGTTTCCGAAATAATTTTATCAAAAATATAGGAATAAAACTCGGTAGTGAAAAGTTACTACCTGAGAGATATTTTCCTTGGGGAAATCATATTTTATATCCTCAAAAAAAGGTTTTTGCTTACCCTTGGCGTAAGTGTGAACCATTTCAAGAAAATTCTATAATGCCTTGTCCTGATGGCATACCTCAAGAACTCACAGTAGAATACTGGTTTAGAAAAAATAATGTGCTGAAGCATCCCAATGCTGAAAACTGTTTTCAACCAAGGGCAGGGATCACAAGATTTGCTGCTATTGATGAAGGAGATGATTCTAAAAAGTCTTTCAAACGTCTGCACAGATGGCGTTACTCTCCGACAGCTTGCTATGGAAATAATGAAGTACATTTGCATCCCTATAAAATCCGTCGAATATCTGTGGCAGAAGCTTTAGCTATTCAATCTTTGCCTGCAAATTTTGTGCTTCCAGAGGATATGTCGCTTACAAATATGTTTAAAACTATTGGGAATGGCGTACCATATTTGGCATCGAAGGCGTTAGCTACAAGTATTTTTGACTTCTTAGGAACTGCTGTTAAAAATACTGTTGATATTTTTAACCTTACTACTGTCTAATGTCAACTTAAATACTTATAATAATTACGGTACATCTACAAAGCCGACATCTCAAGACAAGTCAGCAGTTTGTTTTCAGGATAAACTCGTAATAAATGTGGTTTAATACGTATATAAGAAATGTTTTAATTTTTTATAAACTTTAATAATCAATTAGTGGCAGAAGACACGATGGCAGCAGACTATCCAGACATTGATATTGCGCCATTTATCGATCACGCCCTGTTAACGTCAACGGCTACTCCAGAGCAGGTTGAGCAGTGGTGTGAAGAAGCATATAGATTTAATTTTGCGGCAGTTTGCTTGTACCCTGCCTATATCAAACAAGCAGTCGAACTCCTCCACGGCAAGAACCCGAAAGTCTGTGCGGTGATTGGCTTTCCTGCGGGTGCGACGACTTCAGCCGTGAAACTATATGAGGCTCAAGAAGCGGCGGATAGTGGGGCCACTGAGTTGGATGTGGTAATGAACTTGGGCTGGTTGAAAGCTGGTAAAATTGAAGAAGTCCACCGAGAGATTGCCGAAATTTGTGAAGAAACTGGGCAAACTGTCAAGGTAATTTTGGAAACCAATCTGTTGACAGATGCGGAGAAAAAAATAGCTGCTGAAATAGCTATGGAGGCGGGAGCAGCTTTCTTAAAAACTAGTACAGGTTTGAATGGTGGGGCTACAGTCGCAGATGTGCGACTTTTGCAGGAATTAGCAAAAGAAAGAGTGGGAATTAAAGCATCGGGCGGTATCCGTACTATCGATCAAGCCCTAGATTTAATTGTAGCGGGTGCTACTAGATTAGGCACATCTCGCGGTATTGATTTGCTCCGCCAGCGCGATAACCTGGGAAAGGGTGAATAGTTATTTGTCTCTCCTCTTACCTGCGGGAAGGCACGGGCGCGTCTTTATGTCATTTGTCCTTGAAGTTCTGGCCTTTGGCTTTTCTCTTTGTCCTAACCTAATGACCAATGACTAATGAGTAGAACCTACAAAGCAACCGGAATTAATCTTAAAACTCAGGTGCTGGGAGAATCGGATAAAATAGTCACGATTTTGACACGGGAATTTGGGCTGATTCGAGCAGTGGCTCCAGGGGCACGCAAGCACAACTCCAGCCTGGGTGGTAGGAGTGGTATGTTTGTTGTGAATGAACTATTGATTGCGAAAGGGCGATCGCTTGATAAAATTACTCAAGCACAAACGTTAAAAACTTATCCTGGTTTAGCGAAAGATTTGGGAAAACTGGCTGCTGGTCAGTATTTAGCAGAAATAGTACTGTGTCAAGCTTTGAGCGAACAACCCCAAGAAGAACTTTATGAGTTGTTCAATGAACATCTCCATCGGTTGGAGGCGTTGTCTAGTGCAAATGCATCTGGTGTTTTGGCTCATCTAGCTCATGGGGTATTTCACCTTTTAGCCTTGGCAGGACTAACGCCGCAAGTCCAAGTCTGCTGCCTATCTGGACGCCCCCTGAAGCCAGACTTTACAGACCCCAACTGGCAGGTAGGATTTAGCATCCCTGCGGGTGGAACGGTTTCCTTAGAAGCTTGGAAAAGTTTACACAGAGAGGTGGAAAGGGAGAGAGGCATACAAAGAAATTCATCTTTTTCTCCATCACCCAACCACCCCATTATCCCATCACCTCTAAAACCTGGCTCCCAAACAGTTGTTGTGCATCGGCAAGAAATACCTGTGATTTCTAGTCGTCTAGGTGCTATGGAATTAGTTTTGCTCCAACATCTGTCACAACCAGAGATAATGCAAATTGATGGTACTAGAGATTATGACTGGTTATCTGTTGAGCAGATTTTGCGCCAGTATGCTCAGTATCAATTAGGTCGCCCTATTCGCTCTGCTACCTTGCTCGACTCTTACTTTGCTGCCAACCATGATGCAATCGTCTGATTTGGATCGAAAAATCCTGCCTTTGTCACCAAGCCTCATCAAAAAAGAGAATAGTGCATCAGATCATACAGTCAGGAATCACCTAAGTGCGGTTTCCAAGTCTACACCTAGTCAAACCAATGGTCAAGAAATGTCCCCAAAAGACGTTTCTAAAAACGACCAAAGTTGGACAGGGGAGATCCCAAAAACTGATGTTTCAAGTCCATCAGAAACACAATCTGAAGACCAATTAACTACTTCTGAGGTAGATAGCAACGGCGTTCGTAATGGGCAGAGTTTGCCAGTAGCCACTATTCCAGAAAAAGAACCACCGAAATTAAATGGGTCTGGTTTAGGTGGAGATGCTGTTTTAGGAAATGTAAAACAGCAGGGGTTTTTGCCTGTATTAAAAAATCCTAATTTCCTGGCTCTTTGGGGCGGCCAAGTTTTCTGTCAACTAGCAGATAAAGTTTATTTGGTACTGATGATTGCCTTGATTAATACTCAGTTTAAAGCAAGTGATCAGAGTATTAGTGGCTGGGTATCAACCTTGATGATGGCTTTTACTATTCCAGCCGTATTGTTTGGTTCCGTTGCTGGTGTATTTGTCGATCGCTGGTCGAAAAAGGCTGTGCTGGTGGCAACGAATGTTTGGCGCGGTATCCTAGTTTTGTCAATTCCCTTTTTGCTGTGGTTGACTCATGATTGGCAACCCATAGGAGTGCTGCCAGTAGGTTTTATAATCATCCTGGGTGTAACTTTTTTAGTTTCCACACTGACGCAGTTTTTTGCACCAGCAGAACAGACGGCAATTCCTTTGGTCGTAGAAGAACAGCATTTGCTCTCGGCAAATTCGCTTTACACGACAACAATGATGGCATCGGTGATTGTTGGGTTTGCCGTCGGGGAACCGTTGTTAGCGATCGCTGATAGACTTTGGTTGCAGATTGGTGGTAGTGGTGGTTTAGGTAAGGAACTTTTAGTTGGTGGTAGTTATGCGATCGCTGGACTAATTTTGTTTCTGCTGGCGACTAACGAAAAAACCCACGACCCCAAAACAGAATTTCCCCATGTATTCTCTGACTTGCGGGACGGTTTCAGCTACCTCAAAGCAAATCATCGCATTCGTAATGCCTTGCTTCAGCTAATTATCTTATTTTCTGTCTTTGCAGCACTAACTGTTTTAGCCGTTCGGATGGCAGAAATAATTCCCAATTTAAAAGCCTCCCAGTTCGGCTTTTTACTAGCAGCAGGTGGTGTTGGCATCGCTGCTGGAGCAACAATTCTCGGTCAATTTGGTCAACGCTTCTCTTATATACAACTAAGTCTGTACGGTTGTATAGGTATGGCAGCATCCTTAATTGGTCTGTCAGTATTTACAACCCAGCTGTGGCTAGTCGTGTTACTTCTAGCACTGTTGGGTGTCTTTGGAGCGCTAGTAGGGATTCCCATGCAAACTGCAATCCAAACAGAAACACCTCCAGAAATGCGGGGTAAAGTCTTTGGCTTGCAGAACAATGTAATTAATATTGCCCTCTCCTTACCTTTAGCCTTAGCAGGTGTAGCAGAAACCTTTCTGGGATTACAGGTAGTTTTTTTGGGATTAGCAGCGATCGTCTTTTCAGGAGGTATATTAACCTGGTATAACTCTCATAAGTAGTTATCAGTTAACAAGAGTTATTATTTATTACCTTGAAGTAATTAGTAATTTCCTTAAAGCTTTTGTGTTCATGGTAAACTGTCGTCAGTGAAAATTTATCACATACTTGCGGGATATGATCTGACATTAGTCAGAATAAGTTGTTTAGATATCAGAAATTAACAACTTAATAAATAGAATAAATCCACTGATTTAATTAGCTCAAAATAGGCTTTTTAAACTAGATTATGGCGGGAATCTGTAATAACTAAAAAACCCAGCAAGTATAGCTAGATAAAATAAAAATCACAAAGGACACACAAGTAATAGATCAAACTCGATTTTCTTACAGCTAAATAAAGAATGCGTATAGCCTGGATTGGAAAAAAATCACCCTTTTGCGGCAATGTCACTTACGGTCGAGAAATTACAAATGCCTTGCTAGACAGGGGACATCAAGTTAGCTTTCTTCACTTTGCCCAAGAAGAATCGGAACCTGATAACTGGCCAAATCTTCGAGAGGTTTCCCTTCCTTTCATTTATAAGTCCCAGGTTTACACAATTCCCACTTTTAAAGCGACCAAACTTTTAACCGAGTCGCTGCGGGAAATCAAACCAGATATAGTCCATGCTTCTTTGACCCTCTCTCCTCTGGACTTTATTTTACCGGAAATCTGTGAAGATTTGAGGTTGCCTCTAATTGCCACTTTTCACACACCGTTTGCTGGCAAGGGGGCAAAGCTGATATCGGGAACACAACTTTTGGCTTATCAACTTTACGCACCTTTTTTGGTTAACTACGATCGCGTGATTGTCTTTTCCCAAATTCAGCGAGAATTATTGGCACGCATGGGCGTGCGGGAAGAAAATATCGCTGTAATTCCCAACGGTGTTGATACTATCAAGTACTCTCCAGGAGCTTCTAAAATTAAAGCAGAGTATAAAGCCGAACGCTTGTTTGTCTATCAAGGTCGAATAGCCCCAGAGAAAAATGTCGAAGCCCTCCTCCGGGCTTGGAAGCAGGCTGGAATGGAGCCTGGTAGTAAGTTGCTAATTGTTGGCGATGGCCCTTTGAAGCCTTCTTTAGAGCAATTTTATGGTTGGGAATATGGCATTATCTGGTTGGGGTTTGTTGCTGATGAAGAGCGACGCATCGAAATTTTACGGGGCGCAGATGTATTTGTTTTGCCTTCATTGGTAGAGGGTTTATCCTTATCTTTGTTAGAGGGAATGTCATGTGGCGTAGCTTGTTTAGCAACAGATGTGGGTGCAGATGGAGAAGTATTGGAAAAGGGCGCAGGTGTAGTTATTAATACTAAAACAGTGCGATCGCAATTGAAAACGCTCTTGCCAGTTTTCCAAGACCATCCAGAGTTAACAACCCTGCTGGGGCAAAAAGCTAGACAGCGTGTATTAGATCGCTATACCCTGAATAAAAATATTACTCTGCTGGAAGAACTTTATAAAGGAGTTTTAGCACAGCGACCTCTACCGCTAAGTCGCAGAGCGTAGGGAAAGGGAAGAAGTGCGGAAGCAAGCTACGCGCAGCGTCTCCCTTAAGAGAAGTTTAGAGCGACCACTTCCGCCGCTCTGAACTTCTCTGTGTGGTTCGGTTCGTAAAAAAATTGACTTTGACAAAGGATTTTAGCTTTAACTAAACCTTATTGAAATATAAAGCATCAGTTTGTAACTGACTATGACCAAGTACAATGTGGTACGGATTTATCATGATTTCGCAGTAGCATTTTTGCTCTAGCGACCAGCATATACTCTACCTATTGATCAATTTATCTTTGAATTATCTACTAAAAACCATCCCAAAGTAGTTGGCTGTTCATAAACCCGCTTTAATGTATTCACATCCCTAACAGAAATAGGCGATGGGTTACGAACTTGAGAAAAATACAAAGCATCAGTTTGTAGCGGACTATGACCCCAAATTCCCAGCGCATGACCGAATTCGTGGCGGGCTGCTGCTTGGATATACTTGCCTGTTTGACTAGGACTTAACAAGATGGTGAAGCGGTGGGATAAAACTTTGTTGTTGGTGTATAACTCGTAAGTAGTTTGGGCCGATCGCGCACGGGGTATATTACTACCAGGGGAAATTTGTAGAGGTGGCGCTTTTCGTACAATCGTAATATCAGCAATTTCTGGCTGTTGGACTATTGTTAAAGGTAAATAAATACTCCATTCTTGCACACCTCGCAAGACACCGTTAACCCATGCTTGAGCTTGTTTGTCGCTGACGGCTTTTGGTAGTTCTACGTAAACTCGAACAGGAAATTGTGACCAGACTAAATAACCAACTTGGGTTGTTTCAACTTGAGAAAAGTAATCACCACTGTTATTCCTATCTTGCCACTGTGCCAGTGTAGGCGGTAAGGGATGAGGTTTTGGGCGAGATGAGAGTGATGAGAGAGAAATTATAAATTTTGTTTTATATACAGGTAACTTTGTCAAAGCAATAGTCAACTGAAAGTTAGTGAAAATTACTAGCAGCCCTATGCCAATAGCTAAGGCAAGAGCTGCAAATAATCGCCATCTAATTAAATTTTTCAGGGTTTTAGGTATTGGGTTGTGTTGCCCATCTTCCTGTGTCCCCATACTTATTTAGGTAGCCAACCAGCACTTAAAACTACTGTTAAACCGAGAAAAATTACTGTTAATGCCCAAGTAATTCGGTTTAAGGTGTTTTCGGCACTTTTTGTACTGCTAAATAGCTGGGCTTGGCCGCCAATGGCTCCAATGCCATCACCTTTGGGGCTATGCAGTAAAACCAAAATAATCAAACCAGTGGCGGAAAACGCCCAAATGCCTTGCACGATATTAGTAACTGTCATGGTAGGAATCTCATTTATAACAATTTTTAAAACAGGAGTCAGGGTTGCGAGTTAGGAATTAAAGGTTAGGAAAGTTTTAATTTATCACTATTAACTCTTAACTCCTCACTCTTTTACAACCCTACTTGCACGGGAGTACGAGTGAGTTGCAGGTCATATTCTGCTGTTTTTAGCAGCGATCGCCCGGTCATTTCTGGTGGCTGAGGCAGCTGTAAAATCTCTAAAATAGTGGGTGCGATGTCGGATAGCTTGCCATCGCTTCGCAGTTCGACATTTGTACCATATCCAGGGATTTTGATTTTCTCTCCTTCCACCAAGATGAAGGGGACGGGGTTAGTGGTGTGAGCTGTCCAGGGATTACCCCCCTCATCTAGCATATACTCAGCGTTGCCGTGATCGGCAGTGATAATTGTTGTACCACCGGCCTTGATAACGCTCTCTAATAAACGTCCCAAACAGCGATCAACTGTTTCAACTGCTGTAATGGTAGCCTCGATTTGACCAGTATGCCCTACCATGTCTGGGTTGGCATAGTTAATCACAACTAAAGAATATATACCCTTTTGAATCGCAGCGATCGCTACATCTGTAACTGCTGCTGCTGACATTGCCGGGGCGTGATCGTAAGTTGCCACCATCGGGCTACTTACCAGTTCTCGATCTTCTCCGGCAAAAGGTTCCTCCAGACCCCCATTAAAGAAATAGGTGACGTGGGCGTATTTTTCTGTTTCAGCAGTGCGGAACTGCTTCAGACTATGATTAGCTATCACTTCTCCCAGAATGTTACTGAGATTATGAGGCTCAAAGGCTACAGACACGGGTAAGTCTGAATCATACTGCGTAAACGTGACAAAGGACAGGGGTGTAATTTGCTGTCTTTCAAAACCGTCAAATTTAGGACTGACCAAAGCTTGAGTTAGTTGTCTGGCGCGATCGGGGCGGAAGTTAAAAAATATCACTCCATCCCCTGGTTCTATTGCGCCGGGGGCAATTCTGATTGGGTTGACAAATTCATCTTTTACCCCTTCGGCGTAAGATGCTTGTAAGATTTCCAAAGCTTTGCGATCGTCACCCGCACCATCTTGGGTCATGACATTGTAGGCGCGTTTGACTCGATCCCAGCGGTGATCGCGATCCATCGCATAGTAGCGACCGCTGAGGGTGACTATGCGTCCAATTCCTGTGCGGTCTATGTAATCTTGCAGCAGTGTGATTGCTTTTACACCGTCAGTTGGGGCGGTGTCACGGCCATCGGTGATGGCGTGAATACAAACTTCTGGAATTTGCTGGTCTTTGGCTAAGTCAAGTAGTCCGAATAGATGGGTGATATGTGAATGCACCCCTCCCTCAGAACAAAGCCCTACTAGATGCAGCTTGCTATTCCGAGAACGAACTTCTTGGCAAATTTTGACGAGTGCTGGGTTTGAGGCAATAGAACCGTCTTCGACCGCATCAGAGATGCGTACCAGTTCTTGCGGTACAACTCGTCCAGCACCAATGTTCAAATGACCAACTTCTGAGTTGCCCATTTGACCCTCTGGCAACCCTACGGCTTTTCCTGAGGTGCGGATGAGGGTATGCGGGTAAGCTGCCCATAAACTGTCCACGATTGGAGTTTTAGCAGCAACAATAGCGTTTCCTCGCGTCTGGTCGCAGTAGCCCCATCCGTCTAAAATGACTAGCACCGCAGGAGCAACAGGTGCTTTGGTCATAGTAAAATTGCCCTTTACTTTTTGTAATACCCGAATGATACCACTGCTAATCCACGCCGCAAGTGAATTTTTGCTTATTAACTTCTTTTATGAAGGACTTGCAGTTTTTTGAAAGGTTTTTAAATTTTTAGTAATTTTCCGTGATGTTTTTGCTCGCTAATAACGAGTGATTACTTAGTAGTAGCGTTTTAGGACTACTACTAAGGCATTATCCAGTCCCTCATTTACTTTTTGTGGAAGCTTTAGCAGCTTTCTTAGCAGCTTTTTCGGCAGCTATTGCAGCTAATTTTGCTTGTTCTTTTTCTTCGGCAATTTTCTGGAGATAGTAATGATAATCTCCTAAATAGACGCGGAATTCACCATCACGAATTTCTACGATTTTGTTCGCTACCTCAGAAATAAAATAGCGATCGTGGGAAACTACGATCGCTGTGCCATCATAATTTTTCAGGGCTTCTTCCAGCATTTCTTTAGCTGGAATATCTAGGTGGTTTGTCGGCTCATCTAAAATTAGTAAGTTCGCGGGACGTAAGAGCATTTTTGCCAATGCCAGACGAGCTTTTTCTCCTCCACTTAATGCCCCAACTGCCTTAAATACAGTGTCACCAGTAAATAAGAAGCGTCCTAAAAGTGTGCGGACTTCTTGATTATCCCAGTCGGGAACTTCATCATGGATAGTTTCCATGACAGTTTTCTTTAAGTCCAAAGCTTCAGCTTGATTTTGCTCAAAGTAACCGGGAATAACATTGTGATCGCCTAATTGAACACTACCTTCTGTGGGTTGTTCCATACCCATAATCACGCGTAGAAGGGTAGATTTCCCAGCACCATTGGGGCCAAGAAATGCAATGCGATCGCCCTTTTCAATTAAGAGATTTGCTGCCAAAAACAGGATTTTCTCACCATAAAGATGAGTTAAATTTTTAATGTTCACTACCTCGCGTCCACTGCGGGGTGCAGGGGGAAAACGGAAGTGTAGAGTTCTTACCCCTGCAATTGGTGCTTCAATGCGCTCGATTTTGTCGAGTTGCTTTTCCCGGCTTTTTGCCTGGGTACTGCGGGTAGCACTGGCGCGAAATCTATCAACAAAGGTTTGCTGTTTTTCTAATTCTTTCTGCTGGCGTTCGTAGGCGCTAAGTTGTGCTAATTGACTTTCGGCTTTTTGTTCCAAATATGCCGAGTAATTGCCAAGGTAGCTAGCGGAAACGCCACGTTCAGTTTCTACAATTTGGGTGCAGAGGCGGTCAAGAAACTCCCGGTCATGGGAGACTATTACCATCGGAGTGATTAGCCCTTTGAGGTAATTTTCCAACCACTCAATGGTTTCTAAATCCAGGTGGTTAGTCGGTTCATCCAGCAGCAACAAGTCGGGTTTTTGCAGAAGAATTTTACCTAAACTCATCCGCATCTGCCAACCACCACTGAAGGCGCTAACGAGGCGATCGCCATCTTCTAGCCCAAACCCCATCTCTGGTAAGATTTTCCCGATGCGTGCATCTAAGTTGTAGCCATCCAAGGCTTCAAATTTGCGCTGTAAGCGATCCAATTTGTCGATCAGTCGATCCAGTTCATCTGGGTTAGCCGTTTCCATTTCTTGTGGCACATGCGCCAGAGATAGCTGTACTTCGTTGGCTTCTTTGAAGACAGTCCAAAATTCTTCTCTAACGGTGCGGGTGGGGTCTACTTCAAACTCTTGGTTGAGGTAGGCTATATGTAAGCTATTGGGACGAATGATTTCGCCGGCGGTGGGTTCAATTTCCCCAGAGATGATTTTGAGTTGGGTGGATTTTCCAGCACCGTTGACACCGACTAAGCCGATGCGATCGCCTGGTTTAACTTCCCAGTTGATATCTTTAAGAACTTCGCCTGTGGGATAAATTTTACTTATATGTTCTAGTCGTAGCATTAAGTTTTTCTCACGTAGTGACTGGGTGGTTGAGGACGAAGTACTAACACCGCTTCCAATATTAACAAAAATTAACTATAAATTCGTCGTGAGAAAGTTCGGAAGTGCAAATAAAATTTGGCTTAAGTAACGCATTAAAATTACCGCATCCCTCTCAAGGCTGACTTTGTTGTGTTGCTTGTCTGACTTCTTCGACACTAAAATCAAACGCCTCAGCCACTTTTTCCACTGTCACCCCTAATTTCAATAAGGTGGGTATTAATTTTAATTTAGCCATACGCTCCCCTCTTTGCATACCATCATGATAAAGTTTTGCGTTTTGAACTTGGTTTATGGTTAAACCTAATCCCTCAGCAACTTGCTCAATAGTTAACCCTAAATCTAATAGACGAGGTACTGATTGTAATAAACCTTCCAAACGCCCTTCTTCAAATGCTTCTTGATAAACTTTTGTATCTTTGAAACTCATAGTTCCTATGTTGTAGTCCACCAATTCCTCTACTCCTTGATCAGAAGAATCTTACTGCGCGGCTTGTCTGACTTCTTCGACACTCAAATCTAACGCTTCTGCTACTTGTTCTACAGTCAACCCTGCTGCTAACATTGCTGATACTGCTTTTAGTTTACCCTTAAGCTCACCTCTAACCTGACCTCTAATCTCACCTTGAACAATGCCTTGTTTAATGCCTTGTTCAATGCCTTGAACCTTACCTTGTTCAACACCTTCCTGAAAGGCTTCCTGATAAAATCTGGTTTGCTTTAACTCGCTTAAGCCAAACATTTGCTCCATCTCCTCCCTACTCATTGTGGGAAACTTGTAAGCCAAAATAGTCTCTATAAATTGTAATAATTGCTGCTGTTTTTGTAATGAGCTTATCTCGGAATTAGTTCTGTGTATCAACTCCCTTGCTTGTGCGATCGCTATATCTTCGGTTGCAATTACTAATTTAGCAGTTGCAATGCCAATTGGAAGCGATGCAGCCTCACCCAATTCATCCAAATAAATGCGCCTGATGCGCCCACTTGTGAAAAACTCACGGTAATGTTTGATATCTCCTGTATCTATATTCCTGTTTGGGTATAAAACCACAGCACCCCAGTCATTTGAAGGTTGATTTTGACGGAGATATAAACATATTTCTGAAATTAATCGTGAATAAATTCCGCTATCTGTTTGGAATTGCACTTCAACAAAGTAAATCTGGTTCTCACTTCCTTGTATAGGCAGAAATACCCCATCAATTCTGAAGGCTGTTTGTTTGATTTCAACTGATGAAAATTGATAAAGGCTAGCTTGTTCTGGAGGATTACCAATAAGTTCAAAGAATATATCAGGAAATTCTTGAAACAGCCGATAAAAGATGATGTCTGTTTTCAAAATTTTATATCACTTGAAGATTTTGATTTGCTGTTCATGTGTTACTTGACTCTTCAGAACCATCTCGCGCTTTCAGCGATCGCTCTTTTGCTATCCCTAATATTCGTGATAAAAACGCTAACAAACTATCATCAAATGTTTCTCCACCATAAATAGATTGCACCATTTTAAAACCATTTATTCCTTAACTGCCAGTAGTTCTATTTGGTCTAATACCAAATCTATGTGAGGCTACCTTGTGCTGAAACTATCTCCCTCAAAGCTTCGGTGGTACATGGTTTTAAAGAGATTCCCCTAAAAACCACTCGTACCCTTCTTTAAACTGCTTCTTCGCATCATGCTCTACAATGCTGCCATGAGCTACAATAACTCTTCTAAAGTCCCATCGCAGTACCTTTTGAACTGATTGTTTAACCTTTTCCTTTTCTTGAGTAGCCAACTGTTCTAACAATGATGGTCTAAGTTTCTTGTACCCTCCCATTATTTTGGATACTAATTTTGTTGTCATTGGGAAACTTTCATCAAAATAAAAAGCTGTGTCTGTCAAAACCAAAGTTTGACTTTTAGCATGAAAAAAAATATACTCATTTAAAAGTAATGCTCCACTTGGAAGAAAGGTTTTGAACCCTTCAAATAATAAACATTCAAGTTCGCCTAAAAGATTTTCGCCATTATCCTCTAAAGCTTGATCAATAGATATCTCAGGTATTTTAGCCTTCAATCCCGATACAGCATAGACCTTTGCTTGAGGATAGAGAGCCTTAAAGTTAGATAAGAACAGATAGTGAAAAAGATTTGGGGCAATAATATGCTTAACATTTCCAAGCTCATTGAGTTGCTCAGTAGTTTCGTCATCAACTTGGATCGGAGAGATAACAGCTAATTCACCATTATTGAAACGAATTACCGTCATTCTTGTACCGACACTCAATCCAAAATACTTTAACGGTTGCTCGGCAATCCAAATATTCTGATCAATTTTTCTGAGCATAACTAATTACAGCAGTGGCTTTGAGTGGTTATGTGTGGCGAACTGACAAGGCTCAATAGTCGATTCTGTATTAAACTAAAAACTTATAATCCAGAAAAATTGTAGTAATTATCCTTCCCAGTCTTGACGAGTATCGCACAGAAAATTGGCTGCGATCGCATCATCAAACAAATAAGGGCAATGCTCTGGAAAAGTTCGTAATGGTAAGTTAGTTTCTCGTAGCGCCAAATCTACTCCCGCTTCAAAGCCATCTAACAAGGCTTCTTCGATTCGAGACTTTAAGCTGGGGTTCTGTCGCAAATCCCTACCGATGGCGCGACGCTGTTCTCGAATTGTTAAAAACCAACTGCGAGAGCGTTGTTCGGGTTGATACTCCCACTTCAAGAGATGACCGAGTAATACACTCAAATGACTCACGAGTTCCCGATACTCCTGTCTGCCCAAAGCTTGAATTTCCTCTTGCAGGTGTTGCCAATCTAGTTGCATAACTTGCCTCTGCTCTAATGCTTTAGCCTGGTGTTGTGTCCAGCCATAGAAATCTTCGTCATACAAAAAAGGTTTGTCTATATCCATAGAGTTGAATCTTGATAGCAAAAGATCACGAGCTAATTTGATGATTTAAATCAGTTTTTCTCTACTTTCAATGCCGCATTAGAAAACCGCTTGTCTGTGTTAAAAGTAACAGACTAACAAGCGGTTTTCTTGGAAATATAACAATGAGGATTAGTTGCTAGCAGCAGAAGTTGCTAACTCCGCAAGACGTTCTTGCTGGTCTAGAGATATACAAGATTGGATCAGCGTCTCTAAATCACCTTCCAAAACAGGGTTAAGAGAATAATTCTGACCTAACCGATGATCAGTAGCGCGGTTATCTTTATAATTATAGGTGCGAATTTTTTCCGATCGCGATCCTGTACCAACTTGCGATCGCCGCATTGAAGTTACAACTTCCTGTTGTTCGCGTAACTTGATCTCATACAACTTCGCCCGCAGAATTTGCATCGCCCGTTCTTTGTTCTGTAACTGGCTACGTTCTTCTGTACAGAAAATCCGAATCCCTGTCGGTTTGTGCATCAAGTCGGCGGCTGTTTCCACCTTGTTGACGTTTTGCCCACCAGCACCGCCAGAACGAGCTGTAGTCATTTCAATATCTTTGGGGTCAATGTGAATTTCCACATCATCCACCTCTGGCATAATCGCCACGGTAGCTGTGGAAGTATGAACCCGTCCCCCAGATTCAGTTGCCGGCACGCGCTGCACACGATGCACTCCAGCTTCAAACTTTAACTGGCTGTAAACGTCATTACCTTTAATTTCTAGAATGACCTCTTTCCAGCCACCCATTTCTCCTCGAGATTCGCTCACTAGAGAAACTTTCCAACCTTGAGTCTGGGCATAGCGGGTATACATCTGCATCAAATCGCCAGCCCAAATACTTGCTTCATCGCCACCAGTGCCAGCGCGAATTTCCAACATGATATTCTTTTCATCATTGGGGTCGCGTGGTAGCAGTAAGACTTTCAAGCGAGCCTCTAAGTGTTCTATTTTTGCCTCAAGTTCCTTTACTTCCAGTGCTGCCATTTCTTGCAACTCTGGGTCACTCGCAGATTCTTTATAAACCTGACGCGCTCCGATCAAGTCTTCTTGGGCTGCTTTCCAAATTTCGTAGGTATCAACTACCTCTTCCAAAGAAGAACGAGACTTCGCAATTTCTTGGTACTCATCAGGGTTACTAGCCGTATCGGGGTCGCCAAGACGACGTGTTAATTCATTAAAAGTTTGTTCAACGGATTTTAGTTTGTCCAGTAAGTATGATTCAGCCATGACGAGTGCGATCGCTCCTTAAAAAAATAACAAATTGGCTCGAGCATATAAATGACAATCGACCCCGAAGAATGCAGGGTCGTCGTTAACAGCAGAGCCAACCCGCTACTTTTTCTTTTCTTCGTCGCCAGATGTTTGAGTGCTGCTCATGCCATATTTGCGGAGGAAGCGCTCTACTCGACCCTCAGTGTCAATAATCTTCTGAGTGCCGGTGTAAAATGGGTGATTTCCAGACCAAACATCTACGTGCAATTCTGGCTTGGTGGAGCCAATGGTCATAACAACTTGACCGTTGCAGTAAACTTTAGCATCTGGATACCACTTGGGATGAATATCAGATTTAGCCATTGTTCTTTGTGGGATGAATCTATATAAATTATAACTTTCAGGTTTCAATTGGGGCTAGGGATTGAGGGCTGCCAAAGAGATAAAAAACCGACTTTTTCCAATGCCCAATGCCCCATGCCCCATGCCCTATCTCTTAGAATACTGAGGTGCTTTCCGGGCTTTATGTAAACCATATTTTTTCCGCTCTTTTGCCCTGGGATCGCGAGTCAAATAACCTTCGGTTTTTAAAGGTGGGCGGTTGTCTGGGTCTAGTTGGCACAAAGCACGGGCAACTCCCAAGCGGACAGAATCAGCCTGTCCAGTCAAGCCGCCGCCTTCTGCTTTCACCAAAATGTCATACTCGTTTTCTAGTCCCAGAGTTTCCAAAGGTGCTTTAATAACTCCCAGGTAGTTGGCATTGAATTGGAAATACAAGTTTCCATCTTTACCGTTTACAGTCAGTTGACCTGTACCTGGAACCAAGCGTACCCGTGCTACTGCGGTCTTACGACGACCAGTACCCCAGTATACGGCGCGACCGCTATTGGCGTCTGCTACTACCATTAATTTTCTTCTCCAGGAATTGTACTAATTTTTAGTTCTTTGGGTTTTTGAGCATCATGGGGATGCGTGGGGCCAGCGTAAACTTTTAGCTTGGTGAACAACTGCTTCCCCAGACTATTTTTGGGTAGCATACCTTTGACAGCTTGTTCTAAAATTCGTTCTGGTATCCGCTGTTGCAGTTTAGCGAAAGTTTCTGTTTTCATCCCACCGGGACGACCAGAATGGCGACGGTAAAGCTTTTGAGTGCGCTTTTTGCCTGTAACTGCTACTTTTTCGGCATTGACGACGATTACGAAATCACCTGTATCTAGGTGGGGTGTATATTCAGGTTTGTTTTTGCCTCTGAGTATTTGAGCGATTTCGCTAGCGAGACGACCAAGGCGTTTATCGGTGGCATCTACTATGTACCACTCATGCTCAAGGGATGCTTGAGAAGGAAGGTATGTTTTACTCGTTGTCATTTGTCATTTGTCCTTTATCATTTTTAATTTGTCATTTGTCATTTGCCCTTTGTCATGGTGTATTTACTAAGTACAATATTTCATTAATTCCTAGCGAATTCTCTGCGTGCCTCTGCGCTTCCCTCTGCGCCCCTTTGCGTTTAAATTTCAACCCAATTCGCCACGATTTTACACAAAGCTGTACTAAGAACCAATGACTAACGACTCTTGACTAATGACGAACTTTGGCCAGGTGTCGTACCAAATCTCTTTAGGAAAAGGAAAATCTGGATAGCCGACTCGCAACAAGCACAAACCTTGAGGTGGTGCGGCGTGTTTCACTTCTTCTCGACGTTCTTCTTTCCAGAGTTCAGTGAAGTTAGAAAGTGTCCGTTGTTCAGAACCTACTTGTACCACCATCCCTACCAACAGCCGTACCATGCCATACAAAAACCCATCTGCCTGTATTTCAATATGGAGAAATGGCCCACTGCGACGACACTCTGCTGCTTGCACCTCTACCCAGGAATGCGATCGCTTAGAGCCTGCACGATGAAAAGCAGCTAAGTGATGCTTTCCCAACAGAGGTTTTAAGGCAGCTTGAATTAAAGATTCATCCAGGGGTGCATAATAATAATGCCAACTGAAGGATCTCACAAACAAGTTCGGTAGGTCTTCAGTGTATATTGTGTAGCGATACCGTCGATAGGCTGCACTAAAGCGAGCGTGCCAACGGTTATCTACACTAGCTGAAGCTCTAATTAATATATCTGGCGGCAGATAGCTATTGAGGATTGTTGCCCACTTGTGAGCCGGAATCAGACTTGTCGCTTCAAAATGGGCTACTTGAGCAGCAGCGTGAACTCCAGAATCAGTTCGCCCAGCGCCGTGTAAGGTTACATGATGCCCAAGAATAGTAGCGATCGCTGTTTCTATTTCTTCTTGAACTGTACGCTGCTTTTTTTGCCGTTGCCAGCCATGAAAATGAGTGCCCAGGTATTGGATAACCAGGGCTACTCGATAAGTTGGTTTAGGCTGGTGGCTTTCTAACATACAGATTTTGTCCTTTGTCATTTGTCAGTTGTCCTTTGTTATTCACTAATGACTAATGACCAATGACTAATGACTTAAACCAATTCAATTATTGCCATTTGGGCATTGTCACCACGACGCGGTACGGTACGCAGGATGCGGGTATAACCGCCCTCGCGATCGCCATATCGAATCGGAGCTTGCTCAAATAGAGCGTGAACCAGTTGTTTGTCGAAGATGTAGCCAAGGGCTTCACGGCGTGCTGCCAAGGAGCCATTTTTGGCTAGGGTAATCATTTTTTCCACTTTACTTCGCAGAACTTTGGCTCGAATTAAAGTGGTGGTAATCCGACCATGACGGATCAACTCGGTGGAGAGCGATCGCAGTAAGGCACGGCGCTGATCGGCGGGTTTACTGAGTTTTTTGACGCGACAACGGTGACGCATAATTTTGCACTATGAATTATGAATGGTTTTTCTTAAGGGTGTTTAGAGCCTCTTTCCATTGGCAGGGTGATGCCCAAGCGTCGCTGCAAAGCTTCCACAACCTCTTCTGCTGACTTCTGCCCAAAGTTCTTAATTTCTAAGAGGTCTTCTTGGGTATAATCCAACAAATCTGCCACAGAATTAACTTGTGCCCGTTTGAGACAGTTATATGCCCGTACAGAAAGTTGCAACTCTTCGATAGGTATCTGGGCAGTTGGGTCGTCTGGAATGTCCGAACCCGTGTCTGTTGGTTCTAGGGAGATGTCTTTCAACGGATTGAATAAATCTACCAAGATCGCAGCAGCCGAAGATAGTGCTTCCTGGGGGGAAATACTGCCATTTGTCCAAACTTCCAACAGTAGTCGGTCTTTTGGAATCAAGCCTTCCCCACGAGATTCTTCAACACTGTAGTTGACTTTTCGCACTGGCATAAATATGGAGTCGATTTGGAGAAAGTCCAACGATGTGGCTTCCTCACGCCCTCGCTCTACGGTGCGATAGCCTTTGCCTTTCTCGATCCGAAATTCCATTTCCAGCTTTCCACTCTCAGCGATGGTGGCGACATACTGGGTCGGATCGATGACTTCTACTTCACTGGGCAAATCAAAATGTGCCGCAGTTATTGTTGCTGGTCCACTAACGAGTAATCTACCAATCTGGGGCTGCGAAGAATAGTTTTTTAGGATAACTTCCTTCATTCTCATGAGGATTTCCAATACATCTTCCCTCACACCCGGAACTGTGGCGAACTCATGTGAAACGCCTGCAATCCGCACTGCTGTAACTGCTGTACCTTCTAGATTAGATAGTAAAACTCGCCGCAGTGCGTTGCCAACAGTTGTTCCTTGACCGCGTTCTAGAGGTTCCAATACAAATTTACTGTAATGGTTCCGACTTTCTTCGGTATTCGACTCTACACATTCAATTTGAAACTGCGCCACGGATGAGCCTCCCTTTTTCTAAGGTGCTGCTAGCAGACAAATCAATTGCCTCCAGAATTGAATTTATGTCCTGTAGATTATTAGGTCTATCAAACTATTAGTATAAAATTACGGTATAGTTTGACACTCCCATTCAGCTTGCAGGCGCTAATAATATTTTGGGTAGCCCGAAGTTTAACAGCTTTCCCGGCGGGAAAATCTGACACGCTTCTGGTCGCCCAAGCTTTAACTCAATGACAGTTTGAACGTTAGACGCTCAAGCGGTCATTGCTGGCTGTAACTTTTCGTCCTCACTGCCCAAGTTTTGGTGTTTAAACTCGACGGCGCTTGGGTGGACGACAACCATTGTGAGGAATCGGGGTAATATCCCGAATCAGTGTAATTTCCAGTCCTGCTCCTTGAAGCGCCCGGATAGCGGTTTCTCTACCTGCTCCTGGCCCACTGACCATTACCTCAATTTGGCGCATTCCTTGATCAATAGCTCGACGGGCTGCACTTTCAGCTGCGGTTTGTGCTGCAAAGGGAGTTCCCTTTTTTGCTCCCTTAAAACCGCTAGAACCAGCACTAGCCCAGGAGATGACATCTCCATTTTGATCGGTAATGGTGACAATGCTATTGTTGAAAGTAGACTGGATGTAGGCCATGCCATTGGGTACATTCCGTTTCTGCTTCTTGCTCCCGGTTTTTTTAGTTGGTTGTCTCGCCATACTTGTTTAGTTGATTTAAGGTAAAACTTGCTCGCATTAGCAAGCGTTGCAAAATTATTTCCCTGGAGCCTTCTTCTTCCCAGCCACTGTCTGCCTTCTGCCTCTACGGGTTCTGGCATTCGTGCGAGTTCTTTGGCCTCTGACTGGTAAGCCCATGCGATGACGACGCCCTCTGTAAGTACCAATGTCAACTAAGCGTTTGATGTTCAAAGACTCCAAGCGCCGCAAGTCGCCTTCAACTTGATAGTTGGTTTCTATTTCCCCTCGCAGGGCTGTCACATCGGCATCACTTAAGTCCTTAACGCGGGTGTCTGGGTTCACACCAGTAGCCGCTATAATTTCTTGAGAGCGTGATAACCCAATTCCGTAAATGTAAGTCAGACCAATCTCGACGCGTTTGTCGCGTGGAAGGTCTACTCCGGCAATCCGTGCCACAATGAACTCTCCCTATTGTTTTCGCAATTACTGTTGGTTGGAAAAACGTGATTAA
Source organism: Nostoc sp. WHI (assembly GCF_015714725.1). Lineage (GTDB taxonomy): Bacteria > Cyanobacteriota > Cyanobacteriia > Cyanobacteriales > Nostocaceae > Nostoc. The sequence continues at coordinate 29,606 of NZ_WBKM01000219.1, read as the reverse complement.
TCGCGTCTTTTCGTTTTAATAATGAGATGCGTGTCAAAACTCACTCTGTTGGTAAGAGCGCTATCCTTGACGTTGCTTGTGCTTGGGGTTCACGCAAATCACCATGACGCGACCACGACGTTTGATCACGTTACATTTTTCACAGATTTTCTTGACTGAGGCTCTGACTTTCATGCCTTTTATTCTTTGACTCCAAATAGTAAATTATAGCATTTCTAGGTAAAATATTCAGCTAAGTGACTAAGAAACAGTCAAAAAGATGATTTTATGGTAAGATTCTCTACATACACTTACTTTTTTCGTAGTCGATAGGTAATTCTGCCTTTGCTTAAGTCGTAGGGAGTCAGCTCCACCTTGACGCGATCGCCAGGCAAAATCTTGATATAATTGCGGCGAATCTTGCCAGAAATGTGTGCCAGCACGTTAAAGCCATTGTCCAAGTCAACGCGAAACATCGCATTGGGCAAGGACTCTGTAACCGTGCCTTCCATTTCAATTAAATCTTGTTTAGACAATTTGTTTTTTCCTCAACTCAACAATCCCCTGTTCAGTCGCAGCACTTAATCTGCAAGAAAACACACTTTAAGAAATATATCAACAGTTTATTAATATATCTTAGCTAAAATCGCTCTGCTTCTTGCTAGAGGGGAGTATAGAGTAGTGAGTGCTGAATTATGTCCTCTCTACTCCCCTGCTTTTCAGGAAACAATCACTTTTTGTAGTTCACCAGTGACATCTTCTTGGGACTGATTGCCATTGACTGTTAGGAGTTTATGGCGATCGCCATAATAATCAATTAAAGGTGCAGTTTCAGCGCGGTATACTTCTAAACGACGACGAATCACCTCTTCGGTATCATCTTTTCGTCCTCTAGCTAGCAAACGTGCTACCACAATTTCATCTGGTGCATCTAAATTGACCACCCTTTCGCCACTCTGATGGATTGTTTCCAGTAATTCCTCTAAAAAAGCCGCTTGCGTCACTTTCCGGGGAAAACCATCAAGAATCCAACCATTTTTGGCATCTGGTTGACTGAGGCGCTCCTGTACCAAGTCCTGCACTAGCTGGTCGGGTACTAACTCGCCGCTATTTACATAGTTTTGAGCCTTAATTCCCAAATGACTTTGCTCTTTCATGGCTTGTCTTAATATTTCACCAGTAGAAATATGGGGAATATTCAAGTATTCAGCCAAAGCTTGAGCTTGTGTTCCTTTACCAGCTCCAGGTGGCCCCAAGAAGATTAGTCGCGTCACTATTATTTCACCATTCCTTCATAGCGCTGAGAGATGACGTAAGTTTGGACTTGTTTGGCTGTCTCAATTGCCACACCAACTAAAATTAACAAAGAGGTAGCACCTATTCCCTGGAAAGTTTTCACATTCAAAGCACTTTCCACGGCAGTGGGGATAATCGCAACCAAGCCTAAAAACATCGCACCCAAAAAAGTGAGTCGGTTAGATACGCGTTCGATATACTCACTAGTTGCTTTGCCGGGACGAATGCCAGGAATACTAGAACCCATTTTCTTCAAGTTCTGCGCCACATCTACTGGGTTGAGAATCAACGAAGAATAGAAGTAGCTGAAGAAAATGATCGAAATCATGTAAACCAAGGCATAGACCCAGGAGCTAGAACCGCCTGGACTCAGATAATTGTTAACTATATTCGCCAATTCGGCATTTTTAGTAAAATTGGCGATCAGCAGTGGCAAACTGAGAATAGCAGCAGCAAAAATAATTGGCATCACGCCGCCTTGATTTAGCCGCAGGGGCAGATAGCTGCGTTGCTCTGCTAAAACTCGCCGACCGACTTGGCGACGCGCCGAAATAATTGGGATGCGGCGCATTCCTTCCTGCACAACCACAATACCAACAATTGTCGCTAGGAAAACTAAGATTAGCACGATTACCCGACCCACTGTTTCACGACCGCCGACTTGCACCAAGTCGATGGTATCGCCTAAGGCTTTTGGTAATGACGCGACAATGTTGACAAAAATCAACAATGATGCTCCATTACCAATGCCGCGTTCTGTAATTAATTCTGATGCCCACATTACGAACATAGAACCAGCAGTCAGAGCGATCGCAGTTTCAGCTACGAAGAATGGGCCTGGCTTTAAGGCGAATTGCTGCAAGAATAATGCCGAAAAAGCTGTACTTTGAAGAATCGCCCAACATACAGTGACATAGCGAGTAATTTGCGATATTTTCCGCCGACCTGCTTCGCCTTCATTTTTCTGTAAATTTTCTAAAGCTGGAATCGCAGCGGTGAGCAATTGGATGATAATAGACGCATTAATGAAGGGCAAAATCCCTAAAGCAAAGACTCCCAAAGTCGAAAGTCCTCGCCCGGAAAATATATCCAATAAGCCGAATATAGAATTACTGCCCGATATAGCTTCGGAAAATCTCGGTCTATCAATCCCTGGCACGGGCAAGAAGATGCCCAGGCGAACCAAAATTAAAATCCCGACGGTGACAAGCAGCCTACCTCTCAGCCCGGCTGCCTGTGCCATCTGCATAAAAGTTTCTTGAGCCGTTGGGGCTTTATCTCGACTGATCATAGAGTGCTACCTTTATAGTGAACCAGGCGCTGACAGCGAGTTGGCTTGCAAGTGCGCTGTTCCGGCTCACTCATAAGACTTCACAACTCCCCCCAGCAGCCTCAATTTTGCTTCGAGCTGTACCTGTGAAAGCTGCCGCTTTAACGTTGAGCGGAATGCTCAATTCCCCATTACCCAAAATTTTCAATGATCCCTTGGCAGCAGTCAGGATACCTGCTGCTTTCAAGGAGGTCAAAGTTACTTCCGTATTAGGGGGAAGGGAGGCTAGCTTCTCTACATTAATCGTAGTGTAAATCTTCTGATTCACAATCGGAAAGCCCTTTAGCTTGGGTAAGCGGCGGTACAATGGCTGTTGACCACCTTCAAAACCTGGTCGAGTCCCACTACCAGAACGAGATTTTTGACCTCGCATACCTAGACCAGCACTGGCACCTTGACCGGCAGAAATACCTCTAGCTACACGCTTCTTACGTTTCTTTGAGCCTTTTTGCGGCTTAACATCGTTGATTCTCATAAGTTATCAAGTTGTCATTTGTCCTTTGTCGTTTGTCCTTTGTCATTTGTCATTTGTCCTTTGTTATTCACTAATGACTAATGACCAATGACTAATGACTAAATTAGATGTAGAGTTTTTCAATAGGAATACCGCGATCTTCGGCAACTTCAGAAAGGGTACGCAGTGTAGATAAGGCATTGACTGCGGCTCTAGCATTATTGAGCGGATTATTGGAGCCAAGTTGTTTGGCTAATACGTTACGAACTCCTGCCAATTCCAACACAGTTCGCACAGCACCACCAGCGATTACCCCAGTACCAGGTGCGGCCGGACGCATAATCACCTTTGCACCGCCACCGACGCCATCAATGGGATGGGGGATGGAGTTGGATTTGGTGATTGGGATATCAATGAGGTGTTTTTTACCGTCAGCTACGCCTTTTTTGACGGCGCCAATTACATCTGAGGCTTTGCCTACTCCGACACCAACTTGACCGCGTTCGTTACCAACGACAACGATCGCTCGGAAGCTGAGTTTTTTACCTCCTTTGACCACTTTACTTACGCGTCGGATTTGGATCACCCGTTCTTGCCAAGTGGTTTCTTCTTTTTTGGCGCGCTTTGTTCTACTTTTACGCTCTGTTGCCATAATTTATTGCTCTGGTGAACGTCATTTGTGAGCCAGTGCGGTCTTGGGGGTCTCCCCCATGAGTAACTGGCGAACCCGAAGGGTCAGTTGTCATTTGTCATTTGTCTTTTGTCATCTTTCCAATGACTAATGACTAATGACTAATGACTTTAGAAATCTAAACCAGCCTCGCGTGCTGCATCAGCTAGGGCTTTGACACGACCGTGATACAAGTTACCACCGCGATCAAAAACTACTTTGGTGATGCCTTTTTCTAGCGATCGCACTGCGATCAACTTACCAACTTGCACCGATGCGTCGCGGTTTGCACATGACGCTAAACTAGATTTCAACTCTGGTTCTACAGTCGATGCTGCCACTATGGTTTGATGCTGAGTATCATCAATCACCTGGGCATAAATATGCTCATTAGAACGAAATACCGCTAAACGCGGACGTTCTGGGGAGCCAATAACTTTGCCACGAACGCGTCGATGACGACGGTTTTTTGATTCTCTACGAGTAAGTTTCATTTCTACTTCTTACCACCCTTACCAGTCTTACCAGCTTTCCGTCTGACCACTTCACCGGCATAGCGAATGCCTTTACCTTTGTAAGGTTCTGGTGGACGAACGGCACGAATTTTGGCGGCTGTATTGCCGACAATTTCTTTGTCATAGCCACTGACAATGACGTTAGTGGTACCTTCTACGGCAAACTGAATTCCTTCTGGTGGTTCAATTTGCACCTGATGGCTATAACCCATATTCAAAACTAGGTTACGACCTTGAACTTGTGCCCTGTAACCAACACCTTGAATTTCTAAACGGCGCTGAAAACCTTGGGAAACTCCCTCGACCATGTTGGCAACTAAAGTGCGGCTCAAGCCGTGCAGTTGCTTTGAGGTACGAGTTTCATCCCGACGGGTTACGTGTAATATTTCTCCCTCTTGAGAGAGTGAGACATTAGGTGTGAGAGTGCGAGAAAGTTCTCCTTTGGGCCCTTTCACCACAACATTTGCACCATCGATCGCCACTTGGACTTTGGCGGGAATAGTAATTGGACGTTTACCAATACGAGACATGACTTTTTGTCCTTTGTTATTTGTCCTTTGTCCTTTGTCTTTCACTAATGACAAATGACTAATGACCAATGACTACCAAACGTAACAAAGCACTTCGCCACCCAAGTTCTGACGCCGCGCTTCGCGGTCAGTCATAATGCCACTGGATGTAGAAATAATGGCAATGCCAATGCCGCCTAGTACCCTTGGTAATTCTTTTCGATTGGAGTAAACACGCAAGCCAGGCTTACTCACCCGCTTTAAGGCGGTGATCAGAGGCTGACGGTTTTTACCCTTGTATTTCAGGGAAATCACTAGATTGTGTTTTACCCCTTCTTCTGCTTCTTCGATTTCAGCAATAAAGCCTTCCTCCCGTAGTACTTTGGCAATACTCCGGGTCATTTTTGTAGCTGGCACTTGTGTAGTTTGATGCCGCGCCAGGTTGGCATTGCGGATGCGCGTCAGCATATCTGCAATTGTGTCGTTAGCCGCCATCGTTCCCTCTATAGATGAACTTATTGATCGCGAAAGGGCATTCCTAATTCTTTGAGTAAGGCGCGTCCCTCTTCGTCGTTTTTTGCTGTGGTGATGATGGAAATATCCATCCCACGCACTTGATCGATGCTGTCGTACTCGACTTCTGGAAAAATTAGCTGTTCTCTCACACCCAGAGTATAATTCCCGCGTCCGTCAAAGCTTTTAGGGCTAACGCCGCGAAAGTCTCGAATTCTGGGTAATGAAAGGCTAACAAGTCGGTCAAAAAAGGCATACATCCGTTCGGCTCTCAGGGTAACCATGATCCCAACTGGCATTCCTTGACGAATCTTAAAGCCAGCGATCGCCTTTTTCGCCCGTGTCACCACTGGTTTTTGACCTGTTACCAAGGCAATTTCATTGATGGATGCCTCTAGTGACTTCGCATTTTGAGCTGCTTCCCCTAAACCTCGGTTAATCGTAACCTTGATCAACTTCGGTACTTGATGAACGTTGGTATATTGAAACTGATTGATCAGTTTGGGGACGATTGTCTCTTGATATAAGCTTTTGAGTCTTGTTGTCGCCATAGTTTTTTGTCCTGATATCCCTGGGCTTGGTCAGGGAACCTTTAATTTTGGATTTTAGATTTTGGATTTTGGATTAAATTTAAAATCTAAAATTTCAAATTGGCTAATTCTTATTTATCCAGAATCTCGCCAGTTTTCTTGAGTTTTCTGACTTTTTTGCCTTCTGAAGTAAAGGTATAACAAACACGACTGGCAACGTTTTGCTTGGTGGAATAAAGCATGACGTTGGAGCTATGAATCGGGAATTCTTGGGTAATAATTCGCCCTGATTCCCCTTCTTGCTGGGGTTTGACGTGCTTGGTTTTAATGTTGACACCTTTGACGATCACTTTACTCAGTTGGGGAAGTGCCTGAGTAATTTCGCCAACTTTTCCTTTGTCTTTGCCAGCAATCACTTGCACAGTGTCGCCAGTTTTGACGTGCATTTTATGGAATACTTTGGGCGTACCCTGTTTGGTTGCCATTAAAGCACCTCCGGAGCCAGAGAAACAATTTTGGTAAAGTTTTTATCGCGCAGTTCCCGTGCAACTGGGCCAAAAACCCGTGTGCCTCTAGGATTACCGTCTTTGTTGATGATCACAGCAGCATTATCATCAAAGCGAATACTCATGCCACTGTCACGAGATACAGCTTTGCGAGTTCGGACAATTACTGCTTCCACGACATCAGACTTTTTTACAGCCATGTTGGGTGTAGCATCTTTGACAACGGCGATAATTTTATCACCGATAAAACCATAACGGCGGTTGCCTCCACCTAAGATGCGGATGCACATTAGTTTACGGGCGCCGCTATTATCTGCGACATTCAGGTAAGTCTGGGGTTGAATCACAATTATTCTCCCTTGTAATGTTGTTAGAAACTAACAACGATGAGGTTTAAGCAGGTTTGACGTTGAGGACTTCTGTGACTTTCCAGCGCTTGGTTTTACTCAGGGGTCTAGTTTCCTGAATGCGAACGCGATCGCCTACTTTACACTGATTTTCTTCGTCGTGAACTTTATATCGTTGGGTGTTGACTACAATCTTGCCGTACTTGGGGTGAGGAGCGCGGTTTTCTATGGCAACTACCACAGTTTTTTGCATTTTATCGCTCACTACCAAGCCAACTCGTTCTTTTACTGCCATAATCTCCTACTTTTCTTCTTTAGCCAATTGACTTGCTGCCCGTTTACGTTCTGTTTCTAGCGTCAGCAATTGGGCTAGGCGGTGGCGCATCTGCCTGAACTGATGGGGCTTTTCTAGTTGTCTAGTGGCTTTTTGTAAGCGCAACTGAAATAGTTGTCTTTTGATAGCGACAATTTCCTCAGAGAGTTTATCGTCACTTAATTCTCTAGCTTCTGACATTTTGGGAAGAGGCATAAGCTACTCCTGCTCCTGTGGTTGAGGGCGGATAATAAACTTGGTTTTTATGGGCAGCTTAAATGAAGCCAAGCGCATTGCTTCACGCGCGATTTCTTCAGTAACTCCACCGATTTCAAACAAAATTCGCCCTGGCTTGACTACAGCTACCCAAAACTCTGGATTACCTTTACCGGAACCCATCCGGGTTTCAGCAGGACGCATGGTTACAGGTTTATCAGGAAAAATCCGAATCCAGATTTGTCCACCCCGACGAATATAACGAGTCATTGCCCGACGAGAAGCCTCGATTTGCCGGGCGGTAATCCAAGCAGGTTCTTGCGCTTGGAGTGCAAAATCACCGAAGTTTAGGGTGCTGCCACGGGTGGCTAGTCCCTCCATCCGTCCGCGCTGTTGTTTGCGGAATTTAGTTCTTCTAGGGCTTAACATGATTGGGTACTAGGTACTGGGCATTGGGCATTGGGCATTGGGCATTGGGCATTGTCAATTCTCTATGCCCCATGCGCCATGCCCCATTCCCTTTTTATCCTTCATTTGATCGGTCTTCAAATTGCTGGCGACGACGCTGTTGTTGACGACGACGGGGTTCACGTTCCCGATCGCGGGGATCGCGATCGCGATCACGACTTGCGGGTGGTGGCGCAATTGCTTCCTGTCCAGGGATAATTTCTCCCTTAAACACCCATACCTTGATGCCCAGAATGCCGTAAACAGTTTTTGCCGTGCAATAAGAGTAGTCAATGTCAGCCCGCAAAGTATGTAAAGGAACTCTACCTTCACGAGTCCACTCTGTCCGGGCAATTTCCGCACCGTTGAGCCGGCCGCTGACTTGGATTTTAATTCCTTGGACACCAGCGCGTTGGGCACGCTGAATCGATTGTCGCACTACCCGCCGAAAGGAAACCCGGCGTTCCAATTGTTGAGCAATGTATTCGGCAATCAGGTAGGCATCAGCATCAACTCGTTGGATTTCAACCACGTTAATGCGAATTTGGCGATTACTACCCAAGAGTCCTTGGAGTCCGGTACGTAAGGATTCGATGCCTTGCCCACCACGTCCCACGACTACGCCTGGTCTCGCTGTGCGTACTTCTAAGTCGATTTGGTCGGCTTTGCGCTCAATCCGCACCTCGGAAATTCCGGCGTTGTTTTGAGCAAGTCTACCCAGCTTTTGTTCTATATATTGCCGGAGTTTGTAGTCTTCTTGTAAAAGTTCTGGATAGCGATGAGCAACAGCAAACCAACGGGATTGATGTTCATGTGTAATACCCAGGCGAAAACCAACTGGATGAATCTTCTGTCCCACGAATACTTCCTCTAAAATTTCTTACTTTACGCAATTTATTCGTGTAAAAAAGCTTATTTTTCTGGGGCGGCTGCAACAGCCACAGTAATATGACACGTTGGCTTGCGAATTTGGTAAGCTCGACCTTGCGCCCGTGGCTGGAACCGCTTCAACGGCGGGCCTTGATCGGCATAAGCTTGAGTAATTACTAATTGAGTCCGATCTAACCCAGCGTTGTGTTCGGCATTAGCAGCAGCGCTTCTGAGAACCTTCAATATGGGTTCAGTGGCGCGATAAGGCATGAATTCCAGGATGATTAGCGCTTCTCGGTACGATCGCCCCCGGATTTGATCGAGTACGCGACGCACTTTGTAGGCCGAGATGCGGATAAAACGAGCGATCGCCTTTACTTCAGTAGTATCATTAGCCATAATTTTCTCCAATTTTGTCATTTGTCATTGATCATTTGTCACTTGTCTTTAGCTAATGACTAATGACTTCATGACTAACGACTACCTACCTGCTTTTTTATCGCTTTTTCCATGACCCCTGTAGGTACGTGTTGGCGAAAATTCCCCCAACTTGTGTCCTACCATCTGTTCATTTACAAAAACTGGAACGTGTTGCCGTCCGTTGTGAACAGCGATCGTATGACCTACCATTAAGGGCAAAATCGTCGAAGCTCGTGACCAAGTTTTTATAACTTCTTTTCTGTTGCTGTCGTTGAGCTTTTCAATTTTCTTAAGGAGATGATCCGCAACGAAAGGACCTTTTTTTAGAGAACGACCCATAGTTCAATTTTGGATTTTGGATTTTGGATTTTGGATTTTGGAATTAGGATTTAAAATTTCCGATTTTGGATAATTAGGTGTCTTAATCAAGTTTCACAAATTTTCAATGTTCACAAGTAGACCCCAATCTAAAATCCAAAATCTAAAATCTAAAATTCTATGATTCACGACCACCGCGACCGCGTTTAGAAGACTTACGGCGACGACGTACAATCAATTTGCTGCTGAGTTTCTTGCGATTACGTGTCTTCGCACCCAATGTGGGTTTACCCCAAGGTGTTACAGGCCCAGACCTACCGATAGGTGCCCTACCTTCACCACCACCATGTGGGTGATCAACTGGGTTCATGACGCTACCTCTAACCTTAGGACGGCGACCTTTCCAGCGATTGCGCCCGGCTTTACCTGCACTTAGGTTTCTCGCATCGGTGTTGCCTACTTGCCCAATAGTGGCGTAGCACTCGCGCCGAATCAAGCGGACTTCTCCAGAAGGCAACTTGAGAGTTACATAATTACCTTCTTTTGCAACAACTTGGGCGCTAGCACCAGCAGCACGGACAATTTGACCACCTTTACCAGGAGTGAATTCTACGTTGTGAACACTAGTACCCAAGGGAATCTTCCAAAGCGGTAAGGCATTACCATCTTCAAAGGGAGAATCAGTCCCAGAAATAACTATTGTTCCAACTTTCAACCCATTGGGATGGAGGATATAACGTTTTTCGCCGTCTTGGTAATACAAAAGAGCAATTCGAGCATTGCGATTAGGATCGTATTCAATCGCTGCGACTTTGGCAGGAATATTATGTTTATCCCTTTTAAAATCGATGATCCGATAAAGTTGTTTGTGTCCGCCACCCCGGCGACGACTAGTAATCCGCCCGCGATTATTCCGACCTTTGGCGCGATGCTTTGAGGTTGTTAAAGATTTCTCTGGCTCGGTTTTTGTAATTTCCGCAAAGTCAGAGATTGTAACTTGGCGAGTGCTGGGGGTATAAGGGCGATAAGAACGAGTACCCATATTTTTAAGTGCTGAGTGCTGAGTGCTGAGTGCTGAGTTTGAAATTTTGAGTGCTGAGTTTTGAGCGTACTAACTCATAACTCTTAACTCCTAACTCATAACTTTTCTAGACATCTGGGAATAGAACTTGTCTAATCTTGTCTTCATCACCAGGTGCGACGGTAACAATGGCTCGCTTGTATTGGGGCTTATAACCAATAAATTTACCAACGCGCCGCTTTTTACGCGGTGGTAGGATGGTGTTCACCTTTACAACCTTGACCTGAAACAAGTCTTCGATCGCAGCCTTGATTTCAGGCTTAGATGCCTTTGGAATTACTTCAAAGGTGTACTTATTCTGCTCCATTAAAATGGTCGCTTTCTCGGTGACAATTGGGCGACGCACTAAGTCGGCAAGATCACGGGGGTCAAAGCTAGGCACTGTAGACCTCCTGAATTTTTTCTAAGGCTGATGCCGTAACTACAATTTTGTCAGCGTGCAGTAAATCAAAAACATTTAGCTGGTCGGCTGCAATTAGTTTTAAATTTTCAATATTGCGGGCTGACAAATAAACGTTATCTGTATCCGCAATCTCAGACAAAATTAACAGTGACTTGCTTTCTGGTACTACTCCCCAACGGGCAAGGGCTGCCACTAATTCTTTAGTCTTGGGGCGAGATAGCTCGGTGCTAAATTCTTGTACTACAATCAAGTCGTCAATGCGGCTGACAAACGCTGTTCGCAGTGCTAAACGTCGCTCTTTGCGGTTCAACTTGAGGTTGAATTCTCTAGGCTTTGGCCCAAAGATCACACCACCACCACGCCACAGTGGTGAACGAATAGACCCCGCACGAGCGCGACCAGTACCTTTTTGTCGCCAAGGTTTACGACCGCCACCTCTGACTTCGGCCCGAGTTTTGGTACTGGCATTTCCTTGACGAGCATTGGTCAATTGCCGTACTAAAGCGCGGTGCACAATATGAGACGCTGTTTCTTCCTTGGCAACGCGCAACTCGAAGGTCGTCTCGCCAACCTGCTCTCCTTGCCAATTTTTAACTACGCTTTCAACCATTTTTGTTATCTGTCCTTTGTCATTTGTCCTTTGTCATTTGTTATTTGTCCTTTGTCAGTTGTCCTTTGTTATTCACTAATGACCAATGACTACTGACTGATGACTACTGACTAATGACTACCCACTATCGTTGCAGGCACAACACTTACTAATGCACCCGGTTTACCAGGAATGGCTCCCTTAATTAGTAATAAGTTCCGTTCTAGGTCAACTCGCACTATGGTCAGCTTGCGGATTGTAATGCGTTTCCCACCTAAACGCCCTGCCATCCGCTTACCTGGATAAACACGACCTGGTGTTGTACCAGCACCAATAGAACCGGGTGCTTTGTGGTTTTTGGAACCGTGTGACATGGGCCCCCGAGCAAAGTTGTTGCGCTTCTGGTTACCCGCAAAGCCGCGCCCGATGCTTGTGCCGATTACATCTACAATTTGACCTGCACTAAAAATATCTGCTTTAATCTGTTGACCTAAAGCATAATCGCCAGAATTATCAGTGTGATATTCATTTAGATGACGCAATGCTGGGGCAGATGATTTAGCCAAATGACCCAGTAGTGGTCTGTTCAGTGCCTTTGGTTTGACTTCGCCATACCCAACTTGAATGGCAAAGTAACCGTCGGTTTGTTTCGTTTTAACTTGTGTAACGGTGCATGGCCCTGCTTGAACGACAGTCACAGGAATGGCTACTCCTGCTTCGTCAAATATTTGGGTCATGCCCAGCTTGGTGCCGAGAATACCTACAGACACAGTAACTGGTTCTCCTTTCTACTTACTGACCTTGGAATTGGACTCTAGAGGACACGCTTTGTACGCATCAGTTTAGGCTGGGTTAGCCTGCGAAATTTGGAATGGCTTAAATAAACCGCTCCAAATGCTTTGGGACACAACAAACCGTGTCCGTACTGCTTGGTGAATCTGTTTAGTTTCACTCACTAGATCACCAGAACAGCTACAAGTCCCTTCCTATTAGGAAAGAGTAACTTCTGGCATCAATGCAAGGCGCTACAGCTTTTTGCTGTGTGCAGCAATGCTTTTGTCCAAGCAATTGCTCTGGCACGTTTTGGAGGCAGCGCTTCGGATACGCCCATAAGACGGATTCCCGGAGCTTGGCTACTGCCCTGTTGCAGTTGGACTTAAGCGGTTTTTACCGCCCAGTATCCGTTAACTGAGACTAACGTAATGCCATGAAACCAACATTTCTGCTCAGTTTTTACTTCTTTAAATACCTTAAATTATTGTTTAAGATTTTGCCTACTTTTTCAGAGGCACAGAAGCAAATGTACTTTGGAGCTTAGAATTGGCTTTGGTTGTTCGTCCATAAGCTCCAATGTTGACCTGAAAGCTTTCTTAGTTTACCAGTCTTATGATCAATCTGAGTTAGGTTATCCAATTTGCATTGAGTAGTCAGCTTTTGATGCTAACACTACCTCAGAATGAGAGTAAAAAATTCAACTATTTTGCGTCTTCGGTCACAATCTAATAATATAAATTATTTGTTTATGTTTGTCCAGTAATTTGTAGAATTATTTTTAGGGAGTAGAGACTGGGGACTGAAGAAATGGGCATTATGTCCCAAATATTTTAACTTAATCTATCGGTTCAGGGTAAATAATAGAGATATCTGAGTGGGATAAGACAAAAATCTATGGCACTAATTACCACTGGCAACGGTTTAATCCGCGATCTGGAAAAATTTGGCGCTCTTGGAGTGTATGTACCTCTGGAAGGGGGTTATGAAGGTCGGTATCAGCGCCGACTGCGTGCATCCGGCTATACCACCCTTCACATTACTGCGAGAGGACTGGGCGATGTGGCTGCGTATCTCACAAGAGTTCATGGAGTCAGACCTCCTCATCTTGGTAAAAAAACTACTGGTAGTGGTGCGGCAGTAGGTTATGTATACTATGTGCCACCAATTATCGGTTCTCATTTAGAACAGCTACCACCCAAGTCAAAGGGGCTGGTTTTGTGGATTATTGAAGGGCATATTCTCTCTAATGAGGAACTTGAGTATTTAGCGAATTTGCCTCAGCTAGAACCACGAGTGAAAGTAGTCATTGAAAGGGGTGGCGATCGCGCCTTCCGTTGGACTTCTCTAGAAAAAACTCTCTTAGCTAGTTAGTCCTTTGTCATTAGTCATTAGTCATTTGCTCATAACTAATGACTAATGACTCAATTCAATTAAAGCAGAGGTTGTAATGAAGCCTTTAACTAATTACGAATTACGAATTACGAATTACGAATTACTTTAATCTTGTTGATGAGCAAATTTATAACCACCCCACAGAGAAAGAGCGATCGCTATCACCAGCAAAATTGGTATGCTGTACCAAGGAAACTGGGACAAGGGTAAATGAGCCACTGCACGCAGTCCAATGCTAGCGTAGGTCAGTGGCAACAGGTAAACTATGACTTTGAGGGCGGCTGGTAATGTACCAGGGTCAAAGAAGGTTGCACCTAAGAAGGACATGGGAATAATTATAAAGTTGTTGTAGAGTCCGACTGATTCGAGCGATCGCACACTCAACCCGACAATCACCCCTAACCCAGCAAATACTGAACAATTCAGCACCACCAACAATAGAAATAGTGGGTTGAGAAAATTCCAGTTCCCAGTCAACAGTATTGCCACTAAAATTACGGAACCGGATGTCATCAACCCCCGCACTACTCCCGCTAGCATTTTTCCGATATGCAACGCTAGAGGGTGTATGGGAGTTAACAATAATTCCTCAAAGGTTTTGGTAAATAATCTGTCTCCGCAAATCGAAAATGTCGTCCCTCCAAAGCTAATCGTCATCGACGATAGTGCCACCATCCCCGGTAAGATAAATTCTAAATAGTTGTTATAGTTACCACTAATTCCTGAGCCGGGTTTGATGTAATTACCTAAACCCAAGCCAAAAGCTAAAATATATATCAGTGGAGATATTAAGCCTGATGCAGCAATTTGTACAATTCTTACACGTAAATCTAACCAATCTCCCCAAAAAATGGTCAGACTATCAGCTAGGAAAATTTGAAGTTGCGAAGTTTTGAACCTCTTGCCCGAAAGTGGCGTTTTTTGAGATATCACGTGCTTTCAATTACTTATTAAAATTTCATTAAATGTTAATTTACATTGTTTGGCACATCAATTACTAGGGGTAACGAAAATCTCTAATACTAAAAATAAAAATAAAAAGCTAGATGATCCAAGCATTCTGACTGTATCGGTTATGCAAATCAAATCAAGAGTATCTGATACAAATCAAAAATATGGTATAATCTTTGAATGCAGTTCATAGGTGATTTGCAGATCAAGTAGCATAAAAGTAATAACTAATAACAATTCGTTAAACAGGACATAAATAAATAACAATTTTCACGAGTTATTTCTAAATAGAAACAACAACCGAGAAAGGTGAAATTATGTCGAAATATTATCTAGATAAGTTTCTATTTTTCTCTTTTAACAAGAATACTATCCAAAAAGTTGTAGGCAATTACAGTCAAGACTAGGCATACTGAAGGAGGGAGAAAACTTTAGACCACTCCCTGCCAAATAGGCGTGAAGGTGATTAAACAACAATGAAACGTAAATCGACTGGTAGATCGGCTACTACTGCTAAACCCTCTGCTTTCCAATCTCCCATGTTTAACCTCTTGACTATGGCAATTATGGGAGGGGTGTTGATTTTGGGAATTGGGATTGGCATTGCTTTTAGTTCTACAACCACGTTGGCTCCATCAAATGTGGCTTCCCGTGAATTCATTGACACCAAAGCGCCAAACCCGGAAATTTGCGTGCAGAATGGGGCTAGCGCTATGGTGATGGACGCGAGACTGTTTGTCACTCTCAACCCCTTCAACGTCTACATTTCTCAACCGAGTATGCGTCCTGGATGCGTGATCCGACAAAACAACTGGGCAATTTTAGAGCAACGGAAGCTGATAACATCTGATCAGGTAAGAGATTGCAAAAATCGCCTGAACACCTTTGGCTTTACAGGTAATCTGGACAGTGACAAACCTGATATTAGGTGCATATATCAGAATGAAGCGGCTCAAAACTTCTTTACGGCTCAACCAGGAGCAGTTGGAACGCCTCAGGAAACGGACAGATTTTAGATTTGAATAATGGGCATTGGGGATTGGGGAAACTCTGCTCCCCTGCTCTTCAATAGACCTCTTGCATAAATAATTTTTTGTCTCACGCAAAGGCGCAAAGGCGCAAAGAAGAAAGCGAAAAGAAGGACTTTTGCAAGAGGTTTAATCTTTAGCGCTTATCTACTTTTAGGAAGGGGTTGTCCAAACTCGATCACTTGGGGATTGGGAATATTGGGGATTGTTGGAATTGGGAATTCAGACATTCCGAAAGGAGGAATGCTGTTTAAATTACCGGGTTGATTTGGGAAGGAAGGAGGGGGAAGAATAAAACCAGGTTGTTCAAAGGATGTATTAGGAGTTAGGGGAGGTACAGTTACAAAAGGCTGCCCAGGGTTAGTAGTAATGGTTGGGGGTAGTGCGCTCGATGGAGGCGGAACTATGAGTAAGGGCGGTTGTGGGTTAGTAGTAGTTACGGGTAGGTTAACAGGCGGCTGTGATTTATACGGTGTTTGAGGTTGTTTCTTGGGTGAAGGTGAGGAATTTCCTGGTTTTACGGTAGTACTTTTACCAGAAATAAGCGGACGTAATACCCAGCGAGTGGAGTTTTTTCGGGAAACGGGTTGTAGTTGTACTTGTTTGAGATTTAAAACAGTCCCTGGTGCTAAATCTAGGACAATGCGTGTGGCGTTTGCGTTCAGTTGAGAAACGCGAATGCTGCGGATTGCTCCAGAATAATTTTGTTGTGTGGTAATTTTGCCCAACTTAGTATTCGGTAAATCTACAACAAGACGAGGGGGTTGGGATAGGTAGAAATAACGGGGGGTTGTGCCTGCTGAGAGGGTGATTTCGAGTTGCTGTGTCTTGGGGGAAAAACGCCAATTATTCAGCTTTGCCAATGGCGTAGCGGCAGTGCTGCAAGGATCGAGGGCGATCGCTGCATAAAATCCTAATACACTGATGCTAAATAGCTGCTTGCGCCATTGGCAAAATTGCCTAGTCTTTAGTCCCTGATCCATTCTTTTTATCTGCTCCATAAAACCCATATAAGGCGCTCACATTGCTGTTTACTTGCCGCTTCAACATTCCTACCCTCACTCCCAATAGGGTTCGGTTAAGACAAGAGACGCGATAAATCGCCGTCTCTGCAATAATCAATCTTTCGTCGTGACGGCGATTTATTGCGTCTTTCCGATTTAGAATTTTCATCAAAAAACCTTAACCGAACTGTATTACCCCCACTCTCCAATTCAATGATTGTTTAACTTTTGAGATTCTTCTTGAGCTTTTTGGGGTGTCCCAGTAAATTTCAGAGTTTGTGGGATGTCATTTACGGTTAGTTGACCTGTCATACTACCTTTATTTACCAGTTGCATTTGAATTGTGACTGAGTTCAGAGGATCATTTTGGGGGCGAGGAATATTACAAAGAATTGATCTGCCAACTTTTCCAGATAAATCTAACTGCTGGTTTTTCAACATGCCTGTCAGAGAGTGCTTTTCGTCGGTATCAGGGTTGGCGTTTGCAGGTAATACAGAGGCATTTAAGTAAATACCTGACTGCTCAACATTTAACGTCAGGGTATCCGATTTTTCACAGTTCGGCAAATTTTCAGCCAGGGTTAGACGATAGCGGCCGTTAACTGGAGGAGGAGCTTTGAGATTGTTTTCCCCATAAGCGCTGACAGTTTTAAACAACAGTAGCACTGAACTTATTGCTACTCCGTAAAAGATTAAAGATTTGAAGTTGAAATGATTCATAATCTCAACTCCTTAATGTTGGTTCTTGACTAATAATTTCAGGAAGCACGGAAGCTAGATGAGCGGTGACTTGACTGTAGCGGCGGGTAATCAGCAGGGAAGAAGAACATTGGATGGCTAGTTGATCTGTATATCTTCCCAAAGTTTGACGCTCAATGCCCCAAGTGCGGCTGGTGCCAGCAATTGTCAGGTCTACATTTTTTGAAGCTTCGACTACAGCTTGGATTGGATCTGGAGCTTGGACAATTTTGATTTCTATGCGATCGCGGACACTCTTCGGTAATTGTTGGATCATCATGTCCAGATCGTGACTCAATTCATCCTTGAGGCAATTTGGCGGTAAAACCTGTAAAACTTGCAACATACAAGTTTCATTATTGATTAGCAGTCTCAAAGCCAATATAAATGCCAAATCATCGTGAATATTTGCAGAATAAGGCACCAACAAGCTTTCTAAGCGATCGCTTCCCCGATCTACAAATACTGCGACATCAACTGGGGCAGTGGTGAGCATTTGACCGACTTTTCCACCTAAGCGATTGCTACTAAAAGCTGGACGATGCCATCCCACGAGAATTAAATCAACTTGGTCTAATACGGCAATTTGTGCTGTTTCCCGTGCGACATTGCTGGATATGCGAACGATGGGATGCACATAAGAGCGTGTTTCTGGCGGTTCGAGAGTGTTAATCAGTTGTTCTAGCTGCTGGCGACGCTGGGCGATTAATCGATCTGCCTCAATTGGGGTACTTTCAAAGCCATAATCTTCTTCAAATTCAATCAAGCTGAGGGGATGAACAACTGCGGGTTGTCGATAGTTTCGTGCCAATGCTACTGCCAACTGTAGCAAACCTTTTTGAGTACTCGGATTAGCCACTGGCACCAAAATTCGGTAGGGACGAATGTAAGTTTCACTTCCAGCAGAAGTGCTTATACCTGTCTCTACTTCCGACTCTGGTTCCATGACATCTAACCTGATCAGCTTTTTCGGATATGTCCATTCCAGCAATGGCGAGGTCATGAATGTAGTTACTAATGCCATAATTACCAGCATGGTAAATATTAAGGGGGAAATTACCCCTAACTCTAGACCAATGTTTAGTACTATCAGTTCGGTTAAGCCGCGAGTATTCATTAACCAACCGAGTGCCGAAGCTTCTCGTTTACTAATGCCGCTCACACGAGCCGCTACGTAAGTGCCAACATATTTGCCTGCGATCGCTACTCCTAAAACCAACGCACACAACAGCCACAATTCTGGACGGTTGAGCAAGCCAATCTGCGTTCGCAAACCACTGTAGGCAAAAAATATTGGCAGCAAGAATATCAGAACAAAATCTTCGGTTTTTACTGCCAATTCCCGCACTAAATCTTCATTTTTGGGCATGGCTGCTCCCAGTAAAAATGCCCCAAAAATTAAGTGAATGCCAATTAGTTCGGTGATTAGTGCCGACGCAACCACTCCCATATAAATCCCAGCTAGCAGCAATTGGCTGAGGCGTCCTGCCCGGAGGTAATGGCTGGTAAGGCGTTTGAGGAACCAACGTCCCGCCGTTAGCATCAAGGCGATGTAGACTATGCTGGCGATAATTGTGGGTATGGCACCAGCAAAGTCGCCAGTCCGAGCTACTGCGATCGCTACTGCTAACAGACACCAAGCTGTCACATCATCTACTGCTGCACAAGTTAACGCCAACGTTCCTAAGCGCGTTCCTTGTAAATTGTTCTCGGTAATGATTCGTGCCAATACCGGAAAGGCAGTAATCGACATCGCTGCCCCCAAAAACAAGGCGAAGGCGGTAAAGGATACACTAGCGTTGGAAACTAGGGGATAAAGTATTACCGCTAGCAATGTTCCTAAGGAAAAGGGCACTAAAATACTTACGTGAGAAGTTAAAACAGCTACTTCTAATTGTCCGCTGAGGTATTTTGGATTTAGTTCTAGCCCAATCAGAAACATGAAAAATATTAGTCCCACCTGAGACAAAACATTTAAAAAAGGAAAAGTTTCTGGTGGAAACAAGGTAACTGCTAGATCGGGAGCAACTAAACCAAATAAAGATGGGCCGAGCATAATCCCGGCGACAATCTCACCAATTACCAGTGGTTGCTTAATGGAACGGAATCCTAGCCCTACTAACCGTGAAAGTCCAATAACAATCAACACCTCAACCAGAACGAGAATAACTATGTGCATGGTTTCCTCAAAAGTAACTATCTGGTTTTTCTAAGATGATTCTTTATAAGACTGGAAAATGTCAAGCTTATTAAATATCCCCAAGGTTAATTTGGGCTTAGTTATAACGTCAATTGCTGTCAGGACGCAGTTACAGAGGTGAAAAATGAATTCTGATGAGTTTTAGGAGCTAAAGATAGAAGAACTTCCGAATTACCGATTTAACCAAAAATAGGTAATGGGCATTCAGTTTATAATGGTACTTAAACGTCACTACAAACAAATTAGCGGTTATAGCGAGAATCAAAGCAGAGAATTTTGCCCAATTACTAGGTAATTAATTTTATATTTAAATTTGCTTAAGCGGAAGATTTATCATAGCTTGTACCGTGTAAAAAAACGGCAATCAGTGGTGATGCCATCAGGGTAGTAATGACTGCCATAATAACCATTATAGTGAATAAAGTTGGGGTAATTATTTTCCAAGACTCAAAGTAATCGTCAAATCTGTGTCAATAAACAGGTGAAAACGAATTGAAAATTTTGATGATTTGAGGTATCACAACCACTCCCCACCCCGAAAACGCCAACGAAGAAAAATAATTCGCATCAGGCTTTGTGAACTAATAAAAACTGCTAGCCACACAACGCTATAGTGTAATAGAAAACCTGCTGGCGAGAGTTCCTCTTTTGGTAAAGGTATTGGTAAGAAGCCAAACAGCTTTATTCCACAAAACACAAATACTAATTCCCATATACCAGCTAAGAGTTGATAAACTGCTGGCCAATCTCTATCCCATCGGGATTTTTGCAGATAGTCATAAAGCACATCCCAACCTAAGCCAAAGATAGCGACATAACCAAGTATCCAAAAATAAACTGAGTTAGCACTAAAACCAATCCAACCAATTGCAAATGGCAAAGATACGAGTACGCCGACAGTTGCAAGTAATAATAATCGAGTTTGCCAACGACCAAATAAAGTTGGTGTCATAGGAGTGCTGAGTGCTGAGTTAGGAGTTAGGAGTAATGAAGAATAGAGAAATTAGAGTTTTTATAAATAGATTTATCCATAAATTAAGCTTTCCCCCGTGCGACAATCTTCATTGGCTGAAAGTGATTTGGTGGTACAGACAGCTGCATTGAGAAAGAAACTAGAAATATGTGCATTTAACAACTATATTTTATATCTTTACAAGATTCTATACATTTCTATACCATAGATGGTTATCTTTAGTATCCAAGCATCTATGGGGTTTCTACTTGTTGATATGGTTGCAAAGTTAATATTGCCGCAGTTGAGCTTTTGAGGGTGAATGTTGAGCCTTTGAGCTTGAAGGTTGAGCCTTTGAGGGTGAACGTTGAGCCTTTGAGCTTGAACGTTGAGCCTTTTATGCTGAAAGTTGCACCTTTGAGCTTGAAAGTTGCACCTTTTATGCTGAAAGTTGCGGTTTAAAAGCTCAAGTTTGGGGTTTGGTACTGAAACGTATATGCGATGTCTACGATGGTCACTGAGCTTGTCGTTGGCGCAGCCTTTCGTAGAGAAGTGCGGGCTACGCCTACGCACCATGTTTCATTTTATTTTAGGTACAAGTGAGCGCTCATACTGCGCTAAATGAGTCTGAGAATTGAACCGCAGAGGCGCAGAGGACACAAAAGAAGAGAGATGAGGAAGCGTTAGCGCAGCTTACCGTACTCCTACGGACAAACAAGCTATGCGTAGCGTTCCATTGGCGCAGCCTCTCGTAGAGAAGGAAAGGTATCGCTATTATACATGTATGTATTTGCTTAATTTTGGCATCTGTCGTTAGGATAAGTTACAGGTGTAAAAATTATCTCTACTGCTAGCAAAGATGAATATTGACCCTGTAGTTAATGCACTTAAAAGTATTGCTAAACCTGCGGCTTCTCTAGTTATTAATCAAGTTCAACGCAATGAAACTGTAGTTAGAACCTTAAAACAATTCAATTTTGACCCAGTACAACCACCTAAAGATGTTGATGGTGTTTATGTTTATTCTTTAATTGAGTATGGTGTGGATAAGCAGGAAGTACTGCTGAATCTTTTTCGAGAAAGAGAAATTAAAAATGCTTTTTGGAGTGCTTATACTTCAAATAATCCCTTGGGTTTCTACAAGGAAGTAGAAAAGTTTTTGCAGGGGAAGGATTCAGAATATGATATCCGATTGATGAGAATTGATCTGCGATCGCAATTAGAAGACTTTGGGGAAATATTTATTAAGGTTGCTAAAAGAAGTAAATCAATCGAGTTTGAACCTTTTCCAGAATGGAATTTAGACGAGTACTCAGCAGAATTTAAGTCATTAATTAAAGAGAAAATTCGCTCATTTTGTGGTCGTCAGTTTGTATTTGACGCATTTAAGCAATTTTGCGATAAAAATCGCAGTGGTTATTTTACAGTAGTGGGTGATGCGGGGATGGGGAAGAGTACCATTGCTGCTAAATACGTCTGGGACAATAAATCACCATGCTATTTTAATATTCGCTCCGATGGTCGCAATCGACCGGAGCTATTTCTTGAAAGTATTCGCAAACAATTAATTAAGCGTTACCAGTTGCAGAATGCCCAGAAGGCTAATTTAGCAGATTTATTAGAACAGGTTAGCAGAAAACTGACTGCTGGCGATCGCCTGGTAATTGTGGTTGATGCGCTGGATGAAGTCGAACAAGAAACAGGGGGGAATCTTTTAGATTTACCGCCGTCGCTTCCTGAACGTGTTTATTTTCTGCTGACTAGACGACCATATACCATAGATAAAAAACGCTTGTCTGCACCAGATGTCCCTGTCGATGAGCTAGATTTAAGCGCAACTAAGTATGTTGATTTGAGTCGTGAAGACATTCAGGAGTATATTCGGTTCTTTTTGAATGCCGATGAAGACTATAAGAAGGCACTTAGACAATGGATTCAAGACCGCAATATTTCTGATAATGATTTTGTTGAGCAGGTAGCAATTAAGAGTGAAAATAATTTCATGTACCTGCGTTATATTTTGCCAGGAATTGCTAAAGGTGACTATAATGACCTGAGTTTAAAGCAATTACCCGATGGTCTAAAGGATTATTATCAAGTTCATTGGGTACGTATGGGGATGGATGCAAAGCCCCAAGAAGAAAAAGTATTTATCCTGTTTATTTTAGTGGAGATTGGCACACCAATTACTTGTGAGATGATAGCGGATATTGCCAAACAAGAGGAATATGATGTGCAATTAGTTTTAGAAGAGTGGGTTGAATATTTGAAGAAGCAGGATATAAAAGGAGAAATCTGCCACAGCATCTATCATGCAAGTTTTTTGGACTTTTTGAAAGCAAAACGGGTTTTAGATTCCAAACGGAACCTATTTCAAGAGGTTAATCAACGCATTGCAGACTACCTTATAAAGAAGATGGCGTGAAATGGGAGAATTTGCTGACAAATTAGCGTTACAAAGTCCTGCTTTTCAACGTGCTTATTTGGGTAGTTTAGCGCCAAGCTTGGTGAAGTCGGGAAATTTAGAGGAGTATTACCAAACCCTGACTGATTTTGATTTCATCACTGCCAAGATTAACCATCCTGAGTTTGGGGTACAGCCGCTAATTGAAGATTATGATTTGATTGATCATAGGGAGATGTCTAATAACTCAGAATACAACTTTAAAAAAGGCACAAGTCTGGAATTGATTCAAGGTGCATTGAGACTGTCAGCGCATATTTTAGTCGTGGATAAGCGGCAATTAGCGAGTCAATTGCACGGACGGTTACTAAATCAGAAAATGCCAGAGGAAATTCAGGAATTACTGGCAAAAATAAAGCAAAAGAAAACTACCCCTTGGCTGTGTCCTTTGACTCTTAGCTTAACGCCACCAGGGGGGCGCTTACTTCGCACCCTCAATGGTCATACTTCCTGGGTAAATGCCGTCGCCGTCACCCCCAATGGGCAACAAGTGATTTCTGTATCCGATGATAAAACCCTCAAAATCTGGAATTTGGAAACTGGAGAAGAACTGTTCACTCTTAAGGGTCATAACTTCTCGGTAAATGCCGTTGCAGTTACCCCTAATAGTCAACAGTTGATTTCTGCTTCATCTGATTGCACTTTGAAAGTTTGGAGTTTGGAGACGGGGAAGGAATTGTTCACTCTCACAGGTCATAGTCATTCTATCAACGCAGTCGCCGTCACACCTAATGGTCAACAGTTAATTTCTGCTTCATCTGATTGCACCTTGAAAGTCTGGAGTTTAGAGATTGGAGAGGAATTGTTCACTCTCAAGGGTCATAGTCACCCGGTAAATGCCGTTGCAGTTACCCCTAACGGTCAACAGTTAATTTCTGCTTCATCTGATGAAACTTTAAAAGTCTGGAGTTTGGAGATTGGAGAGGAATTGTTTACTCTCAAAGGTCATAGTCACTCGGTAAATGCAGTTGCCATCACACCTAATGGTCAACAGTTGATTTCTGCATCTTCTGATGAAACTTTAAAAGTCTGGAGTTTGGATACTAGGGAGGAACAATTTACTCTCACTGGTCATAGTGATTCCGTAAATGCAATCGTTATTACCCCTAATAGCAAACATTTAATTTCTGCATCTGATGAGCGTACCCTAAAAGTTTGGAGTTTGGAAACTAGAGATGAGAAATTCACCTTCAAAGGTCATAGTAACTCGGTAAAAGCAGTTGCTGTTACTCCCAATGGTAAACAGATAATTTCTGCATCTCGTGACTGCACTTTAAAAGTTTGGAGTTTGGAAACTGGGGAAGAACAACTCACCCTCAAGGGTCATAGTCACTCGGTAAATGCAGTTGCTGTTACTCAAAATTCTAAACAGGTGATTTCCGCATCCCGCGACCGCACTTTAAAAGTTTGGAGTTTGGAGACTGGGAAAGAACTATTCACCCTCAAGGGTCATAATCATTCGCTCCAAGCAGTTACCGTTACTCCCAATGGTAAACAGGTAATTTCTGCATCTTCTGACGAAACCTTGAAAGTCTGGAGTTTGGAGACTAGGGAGGAAAAACTCCCCCTCAAGGGTCATAGTAACTGGGTCAAAGCAGTTACTGTTACTCTCAATGGACAACAGGTAATTTCTGCATCCGATGACAGACAACACCCTCAAAGTCTGGAATCTAGCAACAGGGGAGGAACTATTTACCCTCAATGGTCATAATTCCTCGGTAAATGCCGTCGCCGTCACCCCCAATGGACAACAGGTAATTTCTGCATCCGATGACAACACCCTCAAAGTCTGGAATCTAGCAACAGGGGAGGAACTATTTACCCTCAATGGTCATAATTCCTCGGTAAATGCCGTCGCCGTCACCCCCAATGGGCGACAGGTGATTTCTGCATCCGATGACAACACCCTCAAAGTCTGGAATCTAGCAATAGGGGAGGAACTATTCACCCTCAATGATCATAATTCCTCGGTAAATGCCGTCGCCGTCACCCCCAATGGGCGACAGGTGATTTCTGCATCCGATGACAACACCCTCAAAGTCTGGAATCTAGCAATAGGGGAGGAACTATTCACCCTCAATGATCATAATTCCTCGGTAAATGCCGTCGCCGTCACTCCCAATGGGCAACAGGTGATTTCTGCATCCGATGATAACACCCTCAAAGTCTGGAATTTGGCAACTGGAGAAGTTATTACAACTTTCACTGGGGATAGTCTCATTTATTGCTGTGCAGTTGCTCCAGATGGTACGACAATCGTAGCAGGAGATGCTTCAGGTAGAGTGCATTTTTTGCGTCTTGAGGAAATGAAAGGAAAATGAAAAGGAAGTAATTTTATCTGCCAAAGATTTCATTGACGGTAATGTTTACATTAGGGAAAGCTTTAATTGATAAACTTTGACCGCTAGTAAACTTTTGCATCAACTGATATCCTGCGGCTGTTGGTTGTTGATAAACTTCCACAATTTGCTCGTTAATATTTACTAACCAAACTTCAATTATGTTTGCTTCTGCATATAAAGGAATTTTCACTTCCCGGTCATACACGATAGTCGAATCAGAAACTTCAATTAGTAAAAAAATATCTTGTGGTTGGGGGTGTGCAGTGGCGTAGAAATCATCACGGGGCTTAAGTAATGCTACATCTGGCTGAGGTTCTGAGTTATTGTTCAACGCGACCGGATTTTGAGCAGCAAGTATAACGTGTTTACCCAACAGCAGAATCAACAGATTAACAAGTCGATTTACACAAGCAGCGTGTTTTGTTCCAATAGGCGACATATCAATAATCTCTCCCCGAATCAATTCCACCCGGTCATCCTCTGTGAGAATCGCCGACTCAACCATCTTATGATATTGCTCAATTGTGAATTTTCGTCTTAGCAATTGTACAGTCATGATCACCTCTACTGTTGCCTCATCTTTTAATTATTCCTCACAATTATGAACTTACCACCCAGACCACCCACTGCAATCAATTCCAGAGGACATCCCACGGAGTTTGAGCAAATCATTCAAGAAAAAAGCCAAAACTTTGTCGGTCGTGAATTTGTTTTCACCGCTATTAACAACTTTCTCCACCGCCATAAGCAGGGTTACTTCACCATCATTGGCGCACCCGGTAGCGGGAAAAGTGCCATCCTCGCCAAATATGTGACAAACAATCCTCAAGTTATTTATTACAATGCCGAACTTGAGGGTAAAAATCATGCTGACGAATTTCTCATAAATATCTGCACGCAACTCATTAATCAATACTCGCTTAATTACACCTCCCTCCCTGATAACGCCACTGAGGGAAGTTGGTTTTTCTCTAGTCTTCTCCAGCAAATCAGTGATGAGTTAGAACCTCATCAAAAACTGATAATTGCCATTGATGGGTTAAATTGCATTGACTGCAACAGCCAACCACCTGGTACAAATCTGTTTTATCTCCCCCGCTATCTCCCGGATGGGGTCTATTTTCTCCTCACTCGTAGACCTTTTTTGCGCGAGAAATCGGGTTTATTAATTGAAACGCCGTCGCAAAGTCTTGATTTAGCAGATTATCCAGAAGAAAGTCGCCAAGATATTCAAGCATATATTCAAAGTTACCTAACCCTTCAAGAGATCCCCCCAACCCCCCTTCAAAAGGGGGGCAATATTTCCCCCTTGTTAAGGGAGGATCTTAAATCTTGGTTGAGTAATCACCAGATTAAGGAGCAAGAATTCTGCGATCGCCTTACCACTTTGAGCGAAAATAATTTTATGTATCTCAGTCAAATAATAAGTGCGATCGTAGAAAATTTCTACCCGGAACCATTGCAATACAATCAACTCCCCCCAGCTTTAGAAGCATATTATCAGCAGCATTTACACAAAATGATTCCACTCGAACAAGGAACGGAACATAGCATAGATGTGTTAAATGTCTTAATACAGCAGCAAAAAGCAATATCAGTGGAAGCGATCGCTTGTATTCTTAATACTGATGAGTATGAAGTTGAGGAAGTCTTAGAAAATTGGCTAGAGTTCTTACAGCAACAACAAACCTCTTCAGAAACCCATTACAGTCTCTATCATTCCAACTTTCGAGACTGGCTAGTTAGACAGCAAATAAAACCTTTTGAAAAACTTTCCTAACCCTATCGGTTAATGGAGAGGGTTAGATTGTAAAAAATGGAGCTAAGCGGATTCGAACCGCTGACCCCCTCAATGCCATTGAGGTGCGCTACCAACTGCGCTATAACCCCTTAAAATCCATTATATATATTCGCTTAATTATTGGTACTTTGTCAAGCTTTTTATCGAAACTAAATTTTAAATATCTCCTCTAGTACTTAGCACTCTCTACGACACCTTTAACAAATAAGTCATACAGTGCCCCATCAAAAAGTAAACTACCAGCATGGCAGCAGCAGCTAAAGCAACCAACGTACCAGCCAACATTAGAGAAAATTCCTTACTCTCATAGGCTCTTTCCATCAGGTGCAGTGACCACGCCACTAAAGCTACATCAAAAAGTAAAATAGGAAGTAACATATTTTTTAATATTTATTAATACTTGTAAAATAATATTAACACCCTTTTAAGGAAGTGTGTCTTACCTAAGATAGATGCCATTAATTAATTAATGAATAACTGTTTCGGAGGACAAGCGGACTGGTACATTGCGATCGCGCAAATAATTTTTGATTTCTGCTACGCTTAATTGTCCGTAATGTAACAGAGATGCCAGTAATGCTGCTTCAGCTTTGCCTTCAGTTAGGGCAGTGTAAATGTGTTCACAATTACCTGCACCACCAGAAGCAATGACTGGAATTTCTACAGCATCGGCAATTGCCCGTGTGATCTCGATGTCATACCCGGCTTGGGTTCCATCAGCATCCATACTTGTAACTAGCAGTTCTCCGGCCCCCCGTTTTTCAACTTCTTGTGCCCACAGTAGGGCATCTAAGCCTGTATTTTCTCTGCCACCCCGCACATATACATCCCAACCTGGATTTTCCGGGTTAATTCTGCGTCTGGTATCAATAGCAACAACTATGCACTGATTACCAAAGCGATCGCTAGCCCGATTAATCAAGTCTGGTTCCCGCACTGCCGCAGAGTTAATACTAACCTTATCTGCGCCGGCTCGTAACAAAGCTTTAACATTTTCTAAGGATTGAATGCCACCACCCACAGTCAATGGAATAAAGACCTGTTCAGCAGTTCGGTAGACCACATCTAAAATAGTAGCTCGGTCTTCATGAGTAGCTGTAATATCTAGAAACACTAACTCATCAGCACCGGCTTCATTGTAAACCTTGGCCAGTTCTACCGGATCGCCTGCATCTTGGAGGTTGACAAAGTTAACTCCTTTTACAACCCGTCCCGCCTTCACATCTAAGCACGGTAAGATTCTTTTAGATAACATAATAACTTTTGTACTCCTGGGTAATTGACCGGAATTTAAATTTTAAATTGGCGCGGGTATTCTCAAACGAAAATTTTCACGGGCGTTATTCATGGGGCAAAAACAGTTCCGAGTTCCGAGTACTGAGTGAAGAAGTGAGATTCTCAACTCGGTACTCACCACTCCTGAAGGGCATTGGTTATTCTTTTTCCTTCTGCCTCCCCACTCCTAATTACAAATTACGAATTATTCTGTTCCCTTAAAAGTAGATAGCTGAATTATGGCGATAATCTCCTCGAAAAAACAGCCTCCAGAACCCAACGGAGAACCAAAGCAGCTTCGAGAGTCGGCGAGGACACCATCCACAGACAATATTTTGCAACCTGAAGCTGCTGTTGATGAACAAGATAAGCAGGAAGAGGGAATTCGACCGCAGCGATTTGCCGATTACATAGGGCAAAAAGATTTAAAGGATGTGCTAGATATTGCCATCAAAGCAGCCAAGTCTCGTGGTGAGGTGTTGGATCACTTGCTGCTGTATGGGCCGCCGGGATTGGGCAAAACCACAATGGCAATGATTTTAGCATCGGAAATGGGGGTAAATTACAAAATTACCAGTGCGCCAGCCCTAGAACGTCCACGAGATATTGTCGGGCTACTAGTGAACCTCAAGCCAGGGGATATTTTATTTGTAGATGAAATTCATCGCCTCTCGCGGATGACAGAGGAAATTCTCTATCCGGCAATGGAAGATTATCGCTTAGATATTACTATTGGTAAGGGTTCTGGCGCTCGCATTAGAAGTTTGCCTCTGTCCAAGTTTACTCTAGTGGGAGCTACAACCCGTGTGGGTGCTTTAACTTCACCACTGCGCGATCGCTTCGGTTTAATTCAAAAATTACGATTTTACGAAGTTGATGAACTGACTAAAATTGTACTGCGAACCGCGCAATTACTCAAAACCCCTGTTACAGAAGATGGTGCCACAGAAATTGCCCGTCGTTCACGGGGAACGCCACGTATTGCTAATAGGCTACTTAGGCGAGTCCGTGATTATGCGGAAGTAAAAATAACTGGCGAGATTAATGAAAGCGTTGCATCTGAAGCATTGCAACTATTCCAAGTAGATCCCTGCGGTTTAGATTGGACAGACCGCCAGATGCTAAGTGTGATAATTGAACAATTTAATGGCGGGCCAGTAGGGTTGGAAACAATGGCAGCAGCCACGGGTGAAGATACCCAAACTATTGAAGAGGTGTACGAACCTTACCTCATGCAGATTGGCTATTTAACTAGAACTCATCGTGGCAGAATGGCAACTAAGGCAGCATATAAGCATTTGGGATTCACGCCGCCTAATGAACAGTTGTCATTATTGTAATGAAAGTAAATTGGGCATTGGGCATTGGGCATTGGGCAT
>NZ_WBKM01000205.1 GCF_015714725.1 Nostoc sp. WHI | reverse complement strand
AGCTATCAATGCCGTTAATCACAAAGCCGTTGCTGCCATTGAGGTCAGAGAGGTTGAGTTGGGCATCAAAGCCACTATTGCTGCCAAAGACCACGTAGCTCTCCCCGGCATAATTCTCACCGTTGGGGTCGGCACGAAATGCCCCGATAATCAGGTCATCAAAGCCATCGCCGTTAACATCCCCCGCACTGCTGACAGAAACGCCTGAGATGTCAAAGCTATCAATGCCGTTAATCACAAAGCCGTTGCTGCCATTGAGGTCAGAGAGGTTGAGTTGGGCATCAAAGCCACTATTGCTGCCAAATACCACGTAGCTCTCCCCGGCTAGATTATTGCCGTTGGGGTCGGCATTAACTGCCCCGATAATCAGGTCATCAAAGCCATCGCCGTTGATATCCCCTGCACTGCTGACAGAAACGCCTGAGATGTCAAAGCTATCAATGCCGTTAATCACAAAGCCGTTGCTGCCATTGAGGTCAGAGAGGTTGAGTTGGGCATCAAAGCCACTATTGCTGCCAAAGACCACGTAGCTCTCCCCGGCATAATTCTCACCGTTGGGGTCGGCACTTGGTGCCCCGATAATCAGGTCATCGAAGCCGTCGCCGTTGATATCCCCCGCACTGCTGACAGATCTGCCTGAGTAGTCATAGCTATCAATGCCGTTAATCACAAAGCCGTTGCTGCCATTGAGGTCAGAGAGGTTGAGTTGGGCATCAAAGCCACTATTGCTGCCAAAGACCACGTAGCTCTCCCCGGCATAATTCTCACCGTTGGGGTCGGCACCATTTGCCCCAATAATCAGGTCATTGAAGCCGTCCCCAATAATCAGGTCATCGAAGCCGTCGCCGTTGATATCCCCTGCACTGCTGACAGAACCCCCTGAGTAGTCAAAGCTATCAATGCCGTTGAGAATAAAGCCGTTGCTGCCGTTAAGGTCAGATAAATTTAAAACTGCATTAGCCATTGTTGTTGATTCTCCTTATGATTTTTTTGTCTTGTTTATCTGCCTGAAAAGGGGAAATTTCCCCTTTTTACTCATCCCATCGTCACCGGAAGAGGCAGGGGGAAAAGGAGCAGGGAGCGGGGGGAGCAAGCCCTTTCCCCCTGCGTGGAATGAAGGGGGGAACATGGGTACAAGCCCCGTCCTAAAAGGACGCTTATACGGGGCGGAGTCCAGAGAGCTTCTCCGTCCCGGTCTTCCCCTCCGCTCCCTGCCCCCTGCCCCTTTTCCTCTTGCTGACCATCCGCCGAATCTCATCACTTTTAAAGCCGATGGCCATTGGAAGGCGCACCCCAGAAAGTGCCACCACATCATATAACTCCAGTACCGCCCCCTCCATTCGCAGAGAATGCAGAATATCCCCACTCCGCAAATCAATCACCAGTAACCCACACCGAGGTTCGACGTTTTTTTGTTGCAATTTCTCATCTAGGGGCAACCCACTAAAAGTCAAGTTGTGCCTTGGCTGAGAAATTCCCACGAACGCAAAATTGCCATGAAATGCAAAACCACGCATATATCCCGGACAAAAAGCCACGGGTTCAAAGCGGTCTCGTTCCAAGTCTACGTAGCCAAAATCTCCTGTCCCAGAGTTGAGAGATGCTTCACCAGATATTTAATATGTAGCTTTTTATCTAATCTTATACATCATTCACTTGACATGATATTAACTTTATCCTTTGTCGGAATATATTTGGTTCACTTATTAAAGTTTCTATGTCAGATGGAGTTCTGTGTGTTTGTTGATGAAAACACATTTTCTTCTTGTCCTACAAATCATTATGTGATAGGGATTTTTGCCAAAATACATAAGTAAATTTTATCAATACAAGCTGAGGACATCCCCGCCTAAACAAGGAGTAAGTTCATCTAAACTTTAAAATGGAGCAACGCGAAAAAGTGAGATCATCGTGAAAAGAGCTTCGGGAGCAGGGGGAGTGAAGAGAAAATTTTAGTATTTTTTACTACCGAATTAGTCTTCAATACACTTATTTCTTTCTCTCCCCCTGCTTCCCCACCTCACTGTTAGAGCATTTCTCCCAGTGCGATCCATGAATTGAAAAGACTTTTCGGCTCTAATTCAACGTATTAGCCCAAAAGTGTAGCGCGACTATATATTGAATGTGACGAATGGCTAAAAATAATAGAGGAATAACAATACTAAAATAATGGTTATACTTACTCCAAAGCAAAAAAAATTGATTCCTCTGTATCAAGAAAAATGGCAAAAAAATATTCTGACCACCGAGCCAATTAACCAAAATAAAGTAGTAAAAATTATTAAAAAAATTTATGCGTTTATTGGTCAATCAGAGCCAAATATTCTTTTTTTTGATAGTCCTTATGCTCTAGTTAAATATATAACGTTCAGAGAAATAAACGAAGATTATTACCAAAATAATCGCATTGCTATACATAATTTTTCTAAATTAGATGGGTCAAGTTTCGGAGAGCGGATCAGAGTATGGTCAAAGAGATTGGAACAAATTCTCAATGTCCCTTTTGAATTGCAAATAGACCTCAAATTGTATAATCAATTTCCTGGTCTGACCACCATTAATTCCTCAGAGCTAAACTTCTCCCTGAGCGTTGATAGCAAGATGGGGTGAGAAAAAGTTTCAACGAATTCCACTATAACTGTTTGCCAGCGCGGAGATTCGGGACTGGATTTCGGATCATAATATTTATTGTTTGGGTCAAACTGAGTGGGGTCAGCAATACCCGTTTTCACTACACGCATTACCCCAGCAATACCAGGAGGATTTGTGTTGGAGTGATAGAAAAAAGCTAAGTCTCCTGGGAGCATTTGACGCAAATAATTACGAGCTTGATAATTGCGAACACCGTCCCAGATAGTTTCGCGCTGCTGCTGAAGGTCAGCGATGCTGTAAACTTCTGGTTCTGACTTCATGAGCCAATAATTCATCTCTGCCAGATTATGAATATATAAACGTATCTCTTCTACTATGCTGTAGGCGATAGCTCTAATTTTTTATTGCTGGTCAACTTTCATCTTTATATACCTCGCTACGATGTCCGACTGACACAACACTTACCAATAAAACATCATCGAAAATATCGTAGATAACGCGATAATCGCCTACTCTAATTCGATAGGAATTTTCTTCACCTTTTAACTTTTTTACTCCGTTGGGACGTGGTTCTATTGCTAAGTCATCTATTTTAGTTTGTATGCGGTCAAGCAATTCTTGAGATAGTTTTATAAACATTTTTCTCGCCCCCTTGGTAAATTTAACTTCGTAGATCACGCTACGTCCTTTTTTCTTTCATTAGCGATTTCCTTTTTCATGTCTTCCCAGGCGATAAGACTATTATTTTCTACATCACTTTTAGCAGCATGATAGGCTATTAAATCGTTTTCGTCCTCTTCCTCTTCTATTTTTTTGAGTAGTGCGTAAATCTCGTCTAAAGTACTGTCATAAGATTGATGTAACAGTACGTTGATTGCGTTGATTAACTGTTCGCGTTCGTGTTCGGTTTTCATTTTTAGACCTCTTTAACTGTTAATCATCTAAATGTAGTGGCTAACGTATATAACAATCCTATCCTACGGACAGTGAAAAGCGGACATTTAACAGACACTTGATAGACACTTGATAGACATTTGGTGTCTGCGGTGTCTGCGGCTGGTGTCCTCCCATGTCTATGCTGTATAAGGCTTTCAAGCTTTAGTGTCTGTAGTGTCTGGAGTAGGCGTGTCCGCGAAAAAAGGGGGTTTTGGGAGTAGACACGCGGACACTCTAAGCGGTTAAATTTGATTGAGCTTGATAACACCCTCGCCTATCCAGTAAGCCTTTTCAGCCCCCACAATTTCATACATCCAGCCCTTGATTTGCTCAACAGTAAATCTTTCACCGTTCACTTTAAAATTGCCCTTAAACTCTCTAACATCAGCTGATATTCGTTCAGTTCTAGTGAGATATTCATACAGCTTTTGCGCCATTGTTGATAATTGTTTCGGTTCAGGTTGGGTGTCACCTGCTTTGTTACCAAGATTGAATTCCAGTTCATAAATCCGCTCTAAAGTAGCTTTGTCGATGGTTGGCGGTTCATTACTGGTCAAAGGTTTATCAAGCCGAAAATCAATTCGCTTGTGGTCAAGTTTAGGCAATTCAATATCAATCCATTGCCCATGCCCAGGTAGCTTAATCCTACCCCTACCACTAGCTTTAGCTTCTGTCGTGATTGGGTCAATAGTTGCGATTAGTTCTACTTCTAACAGTGCCGCATCTCGAAGTTTTGATAATCCTTTGGCTTTAGCTAAAATCTCCATTGTGCGATCATGGGCTACGAACAAAGGAATCATTAATTGTTTGCGAGATTCAGTCATGGCACAGCGAAACCATTTACCAATAAAATCTGGATCTGGCTTCCACTTATCTTCTTCACAATTATTTGGCATTGGCTCAACTATGTTATCTGTCCAGGTCGTAAATTCTTCACAGATAACTGATAGCATCTTGCCGCTATTCCTTAACCGTTCTGTCCATTGCTCCTCAGTTAGCCCACTACGGCGGTAGTCATCATAGCGCTGGCGCATTTCATCCATGTACCACTGCATGAAATCGGCTATTTCTTTGTAGCCAGTAATCAGCCTCACACCTCGCCATTCGACCTGTGTACCATGTGGGTCAAGCGCTACGATGTTCCACCCAGCTTGTACTTTCTTCCAGATAATCTCTCTGGTAGTCCAGGACTTACCAGCACCCATGCCACCAAATATTAAAGTGGGGTAGCCAATGGTGTTGTTAATCCAGCGATATTTGTCACCAGGAGCGATCGCTTGGCTGTCTGCCCCAGTAACCTTGTCGTTGGGGTCAATCGTCCCCGCTAAAGTCTGACTCCCTTGCAGATAGGGCGTTTTCATCTCCCGTAGCTGCTTAATGTAATCTGCCTTCTGTTGCTCGGTCATCCCCGCCGTTTGCGCCTCAAAAATGGCATCAGTTGCCTCCATTTGGGTAACTTCAATTTCCGTGTGGGCGTAAATCTCGGCTTTTTGGATATCAACAGTGCGATCATTGGCGATTAGATCCAAGTCAGCTTGCAATTGGACTTCTGCGATCGCAACATCTCGGTAGCTCTCTAGTAGCTCGGAACGTGCAGCCATCTCTGCCTTTGCAGCATCACGCTTTTGGGCGATGTCTTCAAATATTGCTTTCTGTTTTTCTTCATACTGACAGTGCCTCAGCATCCACCCTGCAAGCGCAAACCCCAGGAATCCACCAAAAGCCCAAAACGGCTTATATGGGTTAGTCGCTTTCACCAGCCCATTTACCCCCATAGCTGGGTTACGCACTATTTGGCGCGGCATTCCTTCTAACTGCCACTGTGACCAATAAAAGGGGGTCATGCGAAATGGTCTGTTATTCTGATCCTGACATACCAATTTTTTCTGGGGAGTCCGAACGCAGAAATAAATACGGTCGCTTGACTCCCCTTTCCACGCCATCGCCGCCGATCCAATACCTACAGTCAAACTCAGCCCAATTGCAACAGCTTTCTTGTCCATTGGCAGACGACCAAACCACAACATTAAACCCGATTGTTGTGACTCAGATAACTGTTTATGTTTGTCGCTTAAATAATTCATTTCCTCTGACTACCACCAAATAGAAAAATCATTAATAGTGCTACGAATATCGCCACACCTGCACCACTGCCCCAACTGGAATAATCCGCAGTTTTGGGCTGATACATTGACTGAATTGAATTATTCGCTGTATCAGTAGAAGTTCTCGCTTCATTCCACTCACTCAGAGGGTAGGATAGCGCACACAATAACGCCAGTGATGCACTGCAACCAGTCATTAAATTAGTAACGAAATTATTGAACCCTTCACCTGTTGCAGTGGCAGTAAAATACAGGTGTGCAGTACCTACAGCTAGGAACATTCCAACGGGGTGAACTTGCAACAGATGAAAAGTAAAAATAACTGCACTATTTAAGCAACTGCCAGCGACAATCTCACAAGTATTACCAGCACGTCTAAATGTTCTACCTCTGTTATTTTCTGGTAATGGTTGCGGTTGTGATGGTTGCTCAATTTTATGTTGCTGTGGAGTCTGTGCCAGCCCTTCATGCAAAAAAGGGCTGACGCTATGAGGATCTTCATTTCGTTTCCTTACTAGCATCAGCCTTACCTAATTAATTGATTATCTGTCGCCTAATTTCTGCCACAAGTTACCCAACATTGCACCCCAACCGCGAACTGTTCCTGTTGCAGAAACACTAGATGCTGGTGCATGATTTTGGGATTGAATTGGTATTACTTCTTGGGGTGTTTGGTTTGGCTCTAATGCTCTTGAACCATACCGCGCACGGGCTAAAAGTTGTTGGCGTTTCTCTCTTAGTCCTGTTGTGATGGCTTGACGTTCAGCTTGTACAACTTGCCTATTTTCTATGCCGCTAATTTTGTTTTCATGCCTCCACAATTCAGCTTGTAAATCATGGTGTAATTGGGCGGCAACTTCGGTTAATGCGTGTTTACGCTTTTGATCAATTCGCAGCAAGTCGGCTCTATCTTGGGCATCTATTTTACTCATCTCGCTGTCAAATTCAGCGTTAAGTTTACGGATTTTACCAATTGCACCCGCAACATGAGAGCCGTATTGTTTACGAAGTTCGACCCAGGTAACTTGTCCTTTGGTCAGCTTCTCCATTGCCTCAAAGACAACCTTGGCGTTGTCCAGAAATGGCTCTAATCTATCAGATAGTTCCTGGGCATTATTGGCATAATCCGCAAACTGTTCGAGCTTATTTATATCGGAGAGATAACCCAATATATCTGCCTCAAATCCTCCCCAGCCAAGCGCTTTCTCATCAATATGGCTTGCATGACCCATTGCCGGATTGCGTATTGCAAAGTCCATTATTTCATCTCCCTAGTGCTGATATTTAAGTTGATTAATCAGAGCCTCCGCAAGTCCAAGATGCTCATCTATTCCTACCGATTCTCGGATGCCTGGGGTAATGCTAGAAGCGTGAGCCATCGCTTGGGCTGTTGAGTTAATCCCGTGCGCTGCTGTCTCGGCTACTATGAGATTTTTCACCAC
>NZ_WBKM01000190.1 GCF_015714725.1 Nostoc sp. WHI | reverse complement strand
TCGGACTAGTTTCTTTAATGATATTCGTACCTTATTAAAATTTATTTGCTTTAAAAATTGGTCGGAGTTTTTCTTATTTATTCTTACCGAATATGTCCCTCTCACAAAAGTAAATTCTAGTTAAAAATGTCAAATTTTTGAGAGGAGGTAAAGATTATTAATTAAGAGAATTTACAAAGTAGGTCGGAATTTCAGCTATATTTATAAGTTGAAATCTATTTTTTCATGGGCAGATTTTTAAAATTGTTTCTCTTCAGTTAATTATTATGATTATCTTTCAAATAAATCATAATTAGACAGAAGTTCTCTATGTAAACAAGAGGACTTTATCTTCTTTTGTTTTCAAAATGAGAATTGCTGAATTGTTCTTGCTCAACTTGCATCTCAAACAACTATGCCTGCGCCAATTGATAACACTAAAAAGTGTCTTTCATGCAGTTTAAAAGAGATTTGTCTGCCTTTTGAAGTTAAACAGTTACGAGGTTCAATGACTTCTGAAACCGATGATTAATTTCATCAGGAGTAAATTGATTAATAAGTTTTCTCCATAACTCATTACCATAACTCTAAAATGTCAGTACTTTACATAACTCAGGCTGATGCCGTTTTGAGCAAGAACTACGAAGCTTTTAATGTTGCTCTCAAGCAATCCGATGGTTCTTGGAAAAAACAGACTGTTGCAGCCCAAACTGTCGAACAAGTTGTCTTAATGGGCAATCCTCAAGTCACAGGTGATGCTCTAGTTTATGCTTTAGAATTGGGTATGCCTGTTCACTATCTTTCTAGCTTTGGTAAATATCTGGGTTCTGCGCTTCCTGGTTATTCGCGCAACGGTCAATTGCGATTAGCTCAATATAAACTATATAGCGATCCTGTCGGGCGTTTAGAATTAGTCAAAGCAATTGTGACAGCCAAAATTCATAACCAATATCAGGTTTTGTATCGCCACAATGAGAGTTTCCAAAGCCCATTACCCCGCAAGGGGACTGAAACTATATTGCGGGATATTCGGCAACGCCAATGAAGGCATAGCGCACTTGTTTCCAAAGCCCATTACCCCGCAAGGGGACTGAAACCTGTAGTTAAGCAGCTTGAGCTATTGCAGCGCACGCTTGAGGTTTCCAAAGCCCATTACCCCGCAAGGGGACTGAAACGCCAGATTGAAGATGAAATCGCAGCCAAGAAACTTGAGAGGTTTCCAAAGCCCATTACCCCGCAAGGGGACTGAAACGTTAGGAGTGGGCGACGATTGCCACATCCGTTTCTCGTTTCCAAAGCCCATTACCCCGCAAGGGGACTGAAACGAATCAATGACTATCATAAATACTGTTGCAACAATACTCATGTTTCCAAAGCCCATTACCCCGCAAGGGGACTGAAACTAAGAAAACTTAGCTGCTCCTTTCCGTACTTCTGTTTCCAAAGCCCATTACCCCGCAAGGGGACTGAAACTTTGAGGTAGACGATTCTGAAAGTAAGCAATTGTTGTTTCCAAAGCCTATTACCCCGCAAGGGGACTGAAACGATTTTCTTACGAATACTTTCCACTTGTAGGGAGAGAAGTTTCCAAAGCCCATTACCCCGCAAGGGGACTGAAACTAAGTAATGAGTTATAAGTTAGGAAAGGCAAAAAGGGTTTCCAAAGCCCATTACCCCGCAAGGGGACTGAAACGCCAATGTATCAGAATTAGTCCCGAAAACTTCTGCGGTTTCCAAAGCCCATTACCCCGCAAGGGGACTGAAACGAACAAATTCAATATCTTCATATTTTAATGTTTCCGTTTCCAAAGCCCATTACCCCGCAAGGGGACTGAAACATTGCAGTGTAATCAGACAATGAATTGACAGGCGATGGTTTCCAAAGCCCATTACCCCGCAAGGGGACTGAAACCTGATTCAAGACGCGGAAGGATACATGCAAAGCTTGGTTTCCAAAGCCCATTACCCCGCAAGGGGACTGAAACATGCACTTAATATTGCCCCTACCCCTGTTGTAGATTTAGTTTCCAAAGCCCATTACCCCGCAAGGGGACTGAAACCAGGGAACTCATGATTGACAGTCAGACGATTCAAGAGTTTCCAAAGCCCATTACCCCGCAAGGGGACTGAAACATGGGTAACGGGCGATCGCTTCTATTACTCCTTCAAGTTTCTAAAACCTATTACCCGGCCAAATTAACGAGAGCGAATTACTAGCTGTTTGGCTTTTGTTAAGTCAAAGAGGATTGAATCTAATTTCATTAAATTTATCGTAATCGACCACGGGGCGATCGCAAATTACAAGAAAGTAAAACCCATTGACATCAAAGAGTTAGAGTTCAAAAGAAGCAGACAGCAGACTGATTCAATTTGGGAAATCAAAC
>NZ_WBKM01000382.1 GCF_015714725.1 Nostoc sp. WHI | reverse complement strand
CTATTGAGTTTTTCATTGAGGATGGCTGAAGTGAGATTAATTTGAGTTTGGAGTGGAGCTAATAATTGGCCATTATCTGTCCCTACTTGATTAACTAATTCCTGCTGGAAAGACTCTGCAATTACTTTGACCGACCGCTGAAACTCCACCAATAAAGATTCCATCTGCTGCTTAATTAATTCATTGCCTTGACGAGTTTGAGCAGTTTGCAAGCAAAGAAATCCTAGCTCAAAAGCATCCCGGCAAATATCCTCATATTCTGAGTGGGGAAATTGTTGTAAGTAGCTGATGGCATTTTTGAGAGGGATTGCCATGCGATGAATCAAGACATGGTTTTCTGTCAATTCAATACTGGAGGGCAGGTAATAGGAGTCATTGCTGGAGCGGTTCATGGAACAGTGGGTAGGCTGGTGACGATAAATTGCACCCTACTACCTATTTTTTATGTCAGTCAAGGTGATGAAGAAAAGTTTTGTCAATTTGCAAAAACTGAAGGATTAATTCGGGTGTTGAGGATTATGCCACTGTTCTAACAGTGGGTTAATTACTTCGGCGTTGGTGAAAAGAAAATCAGCCACAGCCATAATTCTCTGGTAAGGTAATCCAGCTTCTCGGCGGCTGGCTTGTCCACCCAACCAGTGATAAGCCGTCGATTTAGAGATGGCACAGATTTTTGCTAATTCTTCGTAACCCAATCCCCAACGATAGCTAAAATCTTGGGGGGACATGAACATTTGGTTATGCAGTTCTAGCAACTGCTCAGGTTTTTGGGCTTCAAACATGATTGCCCCGAAGCCCTTCCAATGATGAGTTATCCAGGGGTTCAATATCTTCCTCAAAAGCGAAGTCACAGCTACAGGCGTCACGAGAGGGACTGCGCTCATCTAAAAGAACCAAGTAATGTAAGCCAGTGGCAATGCAACTGGCTTGTTGGGTGTAGATTACTCCGATGACGCGGCCAAAGTCACCGTTGGGTACTTGAAACCATCGCACCCATTCACCGAGACGAAATCTCTGCTGAGGTAATTCGCTGGGAATAAGCTCTGGTAAGGCAACTGGCGGTATTTGAAGGGGGATTTCAGGCATAAAATTTTTTGCACTAATCTCTAATGTTATTTATACACTACAATTAGTTATTTATAATATGTAGACTTATCCCCTGCACTTTTTGAACATTGTGCAGTGAGTGAAAAAAATGAACTAAGTATTAAACAGCGCTTTGGCAAAGCGGTCAGACGACGTAGGCGTGAACTGGATCTTTCTCAAGAGCAGCTAGCAGAACGGGCTGAACTTCATCGTACTTACATATCCAACCTGGAAAGAGGTGAGTTGAATCCTTCGTTAGAAACTATGGAAAAGCTAGCAAACGCCCTAGACATATCCATCCCGGCAATGTTCATTAATTACGGCATTCAGGTTGAGAATGAACCACGGAAGGATTATTGAGCAGTTGCATACTGCATTTCATGATTCATCATAAAACTCAGACACTTATACATCTGAGCAGGCTATTTAATAAAGTGCCAAATTCGTCAGGAACAAACGGTAATTGCTTCTTGGTGCGCTAAGGCTTGCATTCAGCTACGATCGTGTTGAAATTTCAAGACCTTTTTTATTTAGTCCCCATCGGCGTTCGTATGCACCTTCCTTCTCTTCAGAGTGACCGAAGAGGAGTAAATCAGATAATAGTTGAACCTGGGAGTTCTGTAACTGGTGGTTCTCCCCAAGTTTCAATTTGGTTAAAGGTGTGTAGGCTGAGGGGATAAAACCGCACGCTGTCTTCTGAAACTTTCACTTGTTTATGGAGTCTTTTTCGCAGTTCATTATATTTATTTTGGTCAAGAACACATTCAAATACTGAATATTGCACTCGTTGACCATATCCTTCTAATAAATCAGACACTTTTTTGCGTCTTTTATCGCAAGGTATGTCATATACTATTATATAAAATAGCATTCAACGAATTTCATAAGGCTTATAGAGTTTGCTAGGCTGATAAACGAATTCTTTAAAAGATTTAATTTGCTGTGTCATTAAATCCCAACGAGGTTGTTTTTCTCCCTGAGAATTTTGTACTTCTTCTGACAAGCGTTGTAAAAAATATTTAATATATTTTGGGCGACCAAAGTTATTCAGATAGCAACCTCCATCATGATATTCAAAATCTTTTTGAGTATCCATGACTTTGCTATTGATTAACCAAAGTACCAGAGAATCGATAATTGGAGTGCGAAATTCTTCAATTAAATCGGAAGCAAGAGCAGCATGACGTTCTGTACCTTGATGTAGACAAGCGTAGTAAGGGTCTAGCCCCTGAAGTTCAATTAGTGTCAACAAATGATTCCAAAGGATTTGGTAGCCAAAACTCAGCATGGCGTTCACTGGATTTCCTGGGGGACGGCGGCTACGCGCTAAAAATACAAAATCGTGATTATTTAAACATTCACCGAAGGCTGAAAAATACTGCGCTGCACCAGCCCCTTCTAATCCCATCAATCGCTCTATCGTTTCAGCTTCTCCTGATTTTTGTCCCAAAACTTCTAAACTTTTTATAGCAATTTCAGTCGTTTCGGATGGGTTACGCCGTTGTTGTCTCTGTAAAAATGTACGGCTATTTTTCAGTTTGGCTTGGACAATTTTTCTAGCTGCTAACAAGCGTTCGATTGCTGTTAATTGTTGCTGATAACGAGATAATTGACGATATCCTCGTTCAATTGGCATGAGCCGACCATAGCAGTATCCCATGCGGGATAGGTAGGCGATAGGGATATTTCGCCATAGACAAGTACGAATCGCCTGGGTAGTGATTTGAGATTTACCAAATATTAGTATTTGTTCCAGCAATGGTAATTGTACTTCGCCATGAATAGTTTCTCCTTGTTTGATAATTAGGGTTTCTGCTTTGAGGCTGATATAACAACCTTGTCGGGAGACGTACAGTGTCCGCATAAAATTTCAAGATAATATCAAA
The DNA here is from genome assembly GCF_015714725.1 of Nostoc sp. WHI. Taxonomy (GTDB): domain Bacteria; phylum Cyanobacteriota; class Cyanobacteriia; order Cyanobacteriales; family Nostocaceae; genus Nostoc. Next base: position 12,662 of record NZ_WBKM01000382.1, on the reverse strand, counting down.
GGAAAACGCTTAAAATATTGTTAGTTATTTTTTACTTTCTTTGGTCAGTTGTGACTGTTGGGAAATGATTTCGGCTTGCAACGTTTTAATTTGGGATGGTTGCAAAAAATTCACTACAGCATCACCTGCTGTAGCGTTCACAAAGCTGGCAATGGTAATCAAGATTGTATTGATGATTACTGCTGCTAGCCCCAAAGGTGCTATCAACAGGATAATTAAAGTGATAGCACCGTTGAGTAAGGCTATTCCAAGATTACGGATTAATGCAGCGCGGGAAGAGATATACATAAATTATGATGTTTGATGCTTCTTTCTTTTTTATCCATACTTCAAAAGTAGGTGCTGGTTTGAGATCCTGCTAGTGGTTTCATGCGAATGACAAATTTACTAAGTTTTTTAATTTACCTGCGGCGGGGTCGGCAAAACTTGGAAATGCCTATGTTCTCGTTGACCCTGCCGATGTCTCTCTGTACAAGGATTTCAGGGTTTTTATATTTCCTTGTAAAGGTAAAAATTTCTCTATTCACCGACCCCGCCGCAAATGGCATCTGGACATCAGACACCATAAGGGTTTAAATAAGAGGGGTCGCTTCTCTTCGGAGAAGTGGAATTAATGGAAACTAGAAATCTACCCCGTTGATTGAAGTAATAGAAATGTCGCTTCTCTTCGGAGAAGTGGAATTAATGGAAACATCTCAGAGCGGGTCATAACGCCTAAGAATTCGCAGTCGCTTCTCTTCGGAGAAGTGGAATTAATGGAAACCATTTAACTTTGAGGGCATCGTGGGTTTGTTGAGATAGTCGCTTCTCTTCGGAGAAGTGGAATTAATGGAAACTAACTATATCTTCTCCAATTACTTCAGAGATAACGTTGTCGCTTCTCTTCGGAGAAGTGGAATTAATGGAAACGATTTGACACTTGTGCAATGATATAATAGACATATGTCGCTTCTCTTCGGAGAAGTGGAATTAATGGAAACGTGGTAGCCATTTGATAAAGGGTTTTGCTGATTGTGTCGCTTCTCTTCGGAGAAGTGGAATTAATGGAAACCTTCACAATAACTTATTTTTGTGATTATCATGACTAAACTTTTAGTAGGTCGCTTCTCTTCGGAGAAGTGGAATTAATGGAAACTTGTCTACCTCAGTGATGCGTCGCCCTAATGCTAGTTTGGTCGCTTCTCTTCGGAGAAGTGGAATTAATGGAAACAATAGTACAAGTCTCTTTAGCGCGAAGCGTTCAAAAAAAAGTCGCTTCTCTTCGGAGAAGTGGAATTAATGGAAACACATTCCAGAGTGCAATACTTAACTTAGCGGGTTCACCTCCGGGTCGCTTCTCTTCGGAGAAGTGGAATTAATGGAAACTGTTTTCAGCCTGCTCAATAATCCATTTATCGTTTTTTGTCGCTTCTCTTCGGAGAAGTGGAATTAATGGAAACTAGTGATATTTTCATCTAAGTCTTCTCTGTGTTTAGCATGTAGAAGGTCGCTTCTCTTCGGAGAAGTGGAATTACAGCACTTGCGGCAGCTATGAGGTACATCCTAAAAGCTGAAAGCGATGATAGGAGAGAGGCAAGAAGAAAACTATATTGCATAATAGCCGGAAGCGCTGTAATGGAAACTGATCGATATATTTAGCTGCTCCGATATGTTCAAGAAATGTCGCTTCTCTTCGGAGAAGTGGAATTAATGGAAACTTAATTAGTTTAAGTATCTGTATAGTTGATGTATGTTTAGTCGCTTCTCTTCGGAGAAGTGGAATTAATGGAAACCCTTGATCAGCGTCGCGTACCTTTTTAGCTTCAGAGTTGTCGCTTCTCTTCGGAGAAGTGGAATTAATGGAAACGTTTCTAATTTATCAGTATCTCTAAAGCTTGTAAGGTCGTCGCTTCTCTTCGGAGAAGTGGAATTAATGGAAACATGCAAGTTGAGCCACAAGCATACCCTTTCTCGCACTTTCTTATCGCTTCTCTAATCAGAAGAGGAATTAATTAAATTAAGAGTGGAATTTCTCCAAATAAAAAGGTCTGGATATTTATATCCAGACCTTTAAAAGTATTTTTAAATATATGTTTTTATTTCTCACTGCTCATAAACCCTAACAATCGCCTCACCCATTTCCTTAACCTTAACCAGCAATTTCTCTGGTTGCACTACTTTCACATTACCGCCAAAACCAACAATCCACCGCAGAAACTCCACATCACCCAAATACCATATAGGCAATACCACCCGAAAGCGATTGGGAAACTGTTTATTTGTAGTTTTCTTCAGGCAGAAAATTGACTTAGGTAACATTAATCTTCCGCCCTCTACAGGTGGAGACATATTCATTTGTCTTGCAGGGAATCTCTTAGTGCCTTCAGCAATAAACCGGAATATAGCGTCGTTAAACCACAGTTCCACTGTCACACAAGCCTGAGAACGTTCTTGTTTATCGTGGCTGAGAAACTGACGTTGGTCACTCGCACTATACCCCAAAAAAATCCCGGCGCTAGCAGCAGAAAGGTTCTGTAATTTCTGTAATGATTTTTCTTGTTCCTGTTTAGAACGGAATCTTCCTTGAAATTGGCCTACAAACAATCTATCCAAACGCTCAAACCGAAACAGTCCTGCATATTTTCCATCTTCACACTCAAAACCTAAATACCAGGCTTGGTTACAAAACACAATTTGCAAGGGGAATGCTAAAAAAAAACTTTCCTCATCAAGAACAAACTTACCGCCGCCAGAAAAGCGATTTAATTCCAGTAATTGTCCTTTAGCTATTGCCTCTTCCAATTGCTCTAAATTCCTAGAAAGAGCATCAGTTGGTAAAAACTCTGGGTCAATCATATTGCGATTAGCAATCGCCCGTACCGGATACACGTTACTGACTCCTAACTTACTTTTTAGCATCCGGGTAGCGAAAGTCTCATAAATCTCCAACGCTACAGGATCATCAAGGCTTTTAGCCTGAGACTGGAGAACATCAAAGACTTTGGTTAATTCATGTGTTGATAAAATCGCTGTCCCTGCAAAGTAGCCATCTCTGAGGGGAAATTCTGGTAAAATTTTGTATGGCTTGAGAACCTTTTCAATGTCCTTGCGGACAGTATCTAAACCATCGCCGTCGATAATCCCATTTTCTCTTAGTGCAGACACGAGCGTTTGCAGGCTCCCCTTCCCTGTCTCTTGCAAAAATGGGTGGTGGAGAATCAAGCGAATGATTTGTATCAACCTCCGAAAGCTGTCGTAGTCAGAATAAGCATGAGTTACAAAAGTCGATAGGGTAATAGAGTGATCGGGTGGTACGGTAATGCCAGAAGAAGGGGCAATACTATTGACTCCAATGAGGGAATTTTGTTGTAGCCAGTGTAAGTCAAATCCGATGGCATTTTTATTAGCGTAAATAGTACCGCATAATTTATCCATTAAGGCGGTAACTTCCTCTAAAGAACTTGCAAACATAGGAGCATTATTCAAAATGCTTTCTAGCAAACTGGGGTGAGTGGTTTGCAGATTTCCAATTCCTGGATAGCGAATAATTAGAGAAATTAAATGCATTAAGCGCTCAAAGTCCAGCAGCTTACTATAACCGTGTAAAGTAATGTGGTGATTACGATTAGCACGGTTGGTAAGGGTACGAGGAAGCTGTTGGATTTGGGTTGGAATTTGTTGAATGTCGAACTTTGGCGACGTGACATCGATTTCTTTGACAGTTGCAAATCCCTCCGCAGCTATTGGCGGAAAGTCTTGGAGAGATTTTTGCATATTCTCAATGATCATGTCTGGAACTTGTCGGGTGCGCTTTTGGTTCCACAACTTGCAAGTTGCAATCGGGGTTTGCAAATACCACCCCATCCACAAAACCTCTTCCCGATGCTCTGCAAGGCAAGCAACAGATGAATTTAGCTTTTTTAACAAATCCATCCGCCATACACGCTTGGCATTGGTAGCGTCATAGATTACGGAATCACCTTGAGCAACTGCATCAACAATCTCAGAAATTACTTTTTTTTCTATCTGACTCCACTCACCCTGGATACTTGGATCGCCGTAGAGTTGTTGGCGAATTGCATCAGTGGAGACAATGCGATAATTCCCCAGTTTTGCTAACTCGACCGCGAATGTGGTTTTCCCACTACCGGGGATACCGATGAGGAAGTGACAGATCATCAGAAGTTCAAGGCTAAAAGTTTTTCTACTTTAACTTTTAACTGTTATTTGTTTGTTGTCTAGCCCTTTCAAGCGAATGACGACGGTATTAATGAAGGGTTGAATTAACTTAGCTTCTGAAAGAGAGAAGCTAAGTAATCGGATTGTTTTTTACTAATTCCGATTTAACCCAATCGGTAGGGCAAGGCTTCCGTGGCTCCATTCACGGCGGAAGAAGTAAAGTTTCCATTAATTCCGATTTAACCCAATCGGTAGGGGTTAGGTAAATAGTTCGGGTTTTTCGTTCTGTATAATTGGGTTTCCATTAATTCCGATTTAACCCAATCGGTAGGGCTGTTGCTCGGTAATGCCCAATTTGTGAAGGCGGATTACGAAGTTTCCATTAATTCCGATTTAACCCAATCGGTAGGGTTTTAATTTACAACCACTCAGACCTGAAGTATTTTGTTTCCATTAATTCCGATTTAACCCAATCGGTAGGGAGTTCGTTTAGGAGGCTTTGCCCCGTAAGGCTTTCAGCCACCAAATCGACACCACTCTAAAAAACATTATATTATGTTGTGTAAAATTTAAAAACACGCATACCTCAAATCCTTACCCAGTAAGCAATCGACACCACTCAACGAAAAATATAGGGTTTTGGCGATTTGGTGAGTGGTGTCGATGAACGTCTCAAATTTCCCGTTGATAGTCAATAATTAACAGTGGTTTTGCAGAAACAGGCGATGGAATTGATGTATTAAAATCTAAAACTCCTCATCTTCTCTCCGCGTCTGCGCCTCTGCGTGACATAAATCATCTCACAAAAATGCAATACCTTAACAGGCTACACAATTAAATCTTGCTCAGACATCCAAAAAATATTTCGTCATTCGCATGAAAAGGTATTTACATTCTCGATTTTTCCGAGAAGATGTAAATGTCACAGTAATTCCCCTAGTGCTATATAATTCCAAACTTGCACAAAACCTTAAATACTATATGTGCTTAATTGGCTTATTTTATTCCTAGCTTACCTCTGAAAACTAAGCGATTAATTGACAAACCAAGAATTATTACAAAGTATAACTACTGAGTAAAAGTTCAATTTCTTACTGTAATTTAGACAAGACCGCATCCAGTAATTATGGTAAACGTGGCCAAATATACAGCAATAACCTTTGCTCCGGTGCAAGGGTTTATCGAGAAATCCCGTAAACTCCGAGACTTGTATGGTGCATCTCTGATTCTCTCCTATCTTAGCCAGCAGCTAGTAAAAGAAGCTGAAAAAACTACAATAGTCATTTCCCCAGCAATTCCTAACCTCCAAAAAGGAATGCCAAATCGCATTCTTATTAAGGGAGTATTTTCAAAATCAGAGGTGGAAAAAACCTTATTGTCCGTATGGAAGGGAATGTTGAAGGAATGTCGGTGCTGGATAGAGGAGAAATTACCTGACTATACATACCATTGGGAAAGGGAGTGGGCAAACTGGGGAAACCACGCCTGGGAAATTTTTTGGGGAGAAGGCGACAGTATTCAAGCGGCAATGGATGATTTAGAAACCCACAAACTTCGCCGGGGGTGGACTGCCGTCAACTGGATTGGGGAGAGTTCTAGTTTAACAGGTACGGATGGAATTGCATTTCCGGGATTAGGTGGAGAAGCGAGAAATCCTAAAAATCGCCAGTGGACTATAGAAAAAGATGATATCAAAACCTTTTATAAACGCCTTGCCTGTGCATTAGAAAATTGTCCTCCAGAAGCAGAACCAAAAGGTAATTTTTTTGCCCCAAATGAGAAATTAAGTATACCTGAATTAGTTAAACGTTTAGTCACCCTACCAGAAATCGCCAACAATTTAGGGATGTCTAAACTAGAAAGCTTCAGCGAAATTTATCGAGGCCCCGAAGCCAAAAATGAGCAAGCTAAAGGACGCTGGACAGGTTGGTTTATGGGTGATGGCGATGAAGTTGGGAAACACCTAAAGGAATTAGCAGACTCACAAAATGGTGATGATGATCTGAAAAAGTTTAGTCAAGCGATGCGTCTTTGGGGGAAAGACTTTAGCAGAGACTTCCCCCAAGAAATGGGTCGGGTAGTTTATGCAGGTGGAGACGATTTTTTAGGCGTAATTTATCGAGACAAAGATCAAGAACCAATTACAGCCCAGCAAGCTTTTGCATGGTTAATTACATTACCCCAAATCTGGGAAAGACATGGACAAAAGATAGGTTTAAGCGTCGGATTTGTTTGGGCAGGTTCTAGCGTTCCCCAAAGAGATATTTTACAACATTGTCGTGAGGCAGAAAAGCTAGCTAAATCTTCAGGGCGTGGACGAGTTACCATCCGAATTGTCTTTAACAGTGGTCAATATGTGCAGTGGACTTGTCCTTGGGATTATTTAAATATTTTGACCAAGTATCAAGACAGAGAGAAAAAAGCTAACTGGAGTCACATTTATCAAGATTTAGCTCAATTAGAATGCCGACGTGCTTTTAATGTAGATAAAAAGAGCTTTGTCGAAAAATTCGCCATTGAATTCTTTGATATTTACTTTCCAGGGGAAGGCAAAGAATTACTAAATTATGAACGTGCTAAACATCTTGTGGGTTTTGATGATGAAGATGCTCCTTATGACAGAGCAAAAGCCACAATTGATTGGATTAGCAATTTAATTAAAGTAGGCTGGCATTTATGTTCAAATACCTAATCACTATTCGTCCCTTGGGATTAATGTATGGAAGTGCAGGTGCATTTCTTTCACCAGAAAATCTAGTGGGTCGTTCTGGTGCTAAATTCCCTCCAGAAGCCGCAACACTCTCAGGTTTAATGTTTAGCGTTAACAAGACAACAGAAAAGTTTACTCAAAGTGAGTTGAGTACTAACCTATGTGTTGCAGGCCCATTTTGGGGGAAATACAACGAAAGACAAAATTTTTATATTCCTATCCCTTGGCATAAAATAATTGCCAAAAAAGCCGTTGATGAGTGGCAATTAAAGGATGGTAAATGGGAGCTAGAAAATAAAAGCGAGAAACTAGAACCAGATTATCGTTGGCAAACGATAGATTCTTGGGGGACTCCAGCTAAAGCAATCAGGACTAATGAATATAAATCTGTTGCTGATAATCCTTGGAAATATGTTTCTTTTTTGCATCCCAAAATTAAAGCAACTGAGCGGTGTGTAGAAAACTCCGACGGGCTTTTTCTAGAAAATTCTGTCCAAATGGCAGACGATACCTGTTTAGTTTATCTATCAACATATCCTATAGAAAACGGCTGGTATCGTTTTGGTGGTGAAAATCACGTTGTCGAAATAGAATGTGAGGACATCAAAAATAAGAAATTTTTAAATCTATTAAATCAGCCAATAGAACGCACCTTTGCCTTAATTACACCAGCTACATGGGGTTCTAACCGTTTCTCTCACCGCCATCCTCAACATGAAAGCTTCCCTGAAACCGTAGAAATGCTAACAGATAAACCATTACCCTACCGTTACCGCGCCAAAGGGAATTTAGGGAGGGGACGTTACGCGGTTCCGGCTGGTAGTGTTTATGTGCTTGCAGAACCTTTAAATAAACCTTGGTGGTCATGGGATGAAGCATGGTTTCCCAAAGAAGGTTACAGCCTTAAACGTGTAGGTTGCGGTTTATGTTTGCCAACAGAAATTAAAGGAGTCGCCTAAAATGTACAAAAAAGCTTATGGAATTATTGAAACCTTAGCACCTCTGCACGTCGGTGCAACTGCTGGAGAGGAAAGCGGTAATTTAAACCTCATCTTCCGCGACCAATTTACTCAAACAGGTATTCTTCCCGGTAGTTCGATTCGCGGTCGCCTGCGTTCAGAAATGCGCCTGTTAAATGGAGAACAAGCAGCAAATTATTGGTATGGCAATGAAGCCGGTTCAGAACAATCAGAAATTAATAACGAGTCTATCATCAAATTTGAATACGCTTCTATTCTCTGGCTACCAGTCTTTTGTCCTGGTCAACCAATTGTGTGGGTAAGTAGCCCACGCTTACTCCAACGTTACCAAAGAATTGCTGGTGATACTGTCAAATTTAATGGTAAATCTCTCAAGGAAATAGATATACCAGATCCCTATACAGGCTCAAAGAACTTAAAAGCGCGAGAATCTCAAGGCAAAAAAACCCTGTTTTTCAACTTAGGTTTTCTGACCATCAACAAAACCGTAGACTTATCCCCCTGGTTCCCATCAGGAAAAGAAAAGCCAGCAGTGATCGTAGACGATAGTGATATTTCCATGATTCATGACATGGCTTTATATCGTCAAAGTCGCGTGCGCTTAAAACCCGATCAAAAGGTAGTCGATGGTGGTGGCTTCTTTAACACCGAAGCCTTACCAGAAGGAACTATTTTAGTATTTCCCATCGCCATCAAAGATGATAAGTCAGGGAAGCAATGGGAACCCTTAAATGGTACTCAAAGCACAGACATTTATCTTGGTGGTTTAGAATCCATTGGTTTTGGTCACTGTAGTTTAACTTTAAATGGGGTGTGAATATATGACTTGGAAATCTTACGACTTAGACCAAGAAGCACAACGCCTAGTCCTCAAACACCGCGACCAAAAAGGTGTTATTGGTCAATCTCACAAAATGCGAATAACTGTAGCTTACGGCTTAGAGAGGTTTTGGGGAGAACAATTGCGACTTTTAGATAAAGAAAAAGCCAAAGGCGAATATTGGCGCGATACGTGGAAAAGCTTTGTCAAGATCATGCAACTGGCTGGAATTAAGCTTCCTCAAGAAGATGTCAGCAATAATGACACCCCAAAAATTCAGCAGTTCGCCGCCAAATTATGGGAACTTCCCATTGAAGACCAAAGAATTTGTTTAGCTGTTCTTACTCAATTCTGCGACAGTTTAGTTTGGTGGACTCAGCGCTACAAAAAATCAGGATTTGCAGATGAATAATAGTAATGAAGTTCCCTTAATGTTTCAAGCGCAAATCTCAGGGCGCGGACAGATTCAATATATCAAGAATCCCGAACAGTCTGAGAGATGGGTTGATGAATGGGTAGAAGGTTCTGCAATCGACCCTCCTACATTTAACACCAATGTTAAAACAAAAGAATATAAAATAACTTGGCGCTTTGTTTCTAACAGTGGCCAAGATGAAGATATAATTCGACCAGTCATCGCCGCTAAGGGATTTCCATTTTACCCAGGCGCAAGCATGAAAGGCGCTTTTTTACGTGCTTGTAGCTCAGAACAGGGTGCAAGATATTGCGGTGGAAAACTGACTGGCAACGATACCATACCGGGAATTCTTCGCTTTCATGGGGGTTATCCTAAAGATGCAACGTGGGCTGACCAACCATTAATTGATGTAGTTCATCCTCAACAAAATTGGCAAATTAAAAATAACGATAGCCACTCAGCATTTATTCAGATATCCCTCTATCAACCTACTTTAATATTCGGCATTTCCAGCACCGAAGCACTAGAAGCCAGTGAATGGGAGACTATCTGGAGTATTTGGGATAAAGCTATAGAACGAGGTATTGGTTCTAGAGTTAGTGCTGGTTATGGTCAACCGATAAATCACCCAGAAACCAAATTAGTCTCTGTTAATCTGCGTGGACAAGGGTTAGCCTCACAATTAATTGATAAAACAGGCGAGTTTCGCCCCAATATTTTTAAAGCTGCTTTACGTGGTCATACCCTGCGGTTATTTAGTGGCATTACTGATGAAAATACAGCCGAAGAATTAACTAGAGAACTTTGGGGAGGATTTGCAGGGAGAAATGGTGCTGTTGTCGGACAGCTAGGAATTGCTTTTAATGCTGTTGATTTAGAAATGGATGTATATCGGTATGGCAATGTAACCATGCCTATTTATGAATTAAATGCAGGAACTTTAAATATTCTTAGCATGGGCGATACCTCAAAAGAATACAAAAAAGAATTAAAAACATTAGCAACACAAATTTTAAGATTTACTATGCTGCTTGGTGGCTTTGGTAAATCGTGGCGACGCATTGACCATCGTCTATTCTTTCCAGACTATTTAAATGGTAAACCCATGATAGGTTGTCATTGGGAATTCCCTAAGCAATCAAATCAATACTACTTCCCAGTAAATAGCCTCAGTCATATCACTAATATTCTGAATGATATTCATAAGACTGTAAATAACTGGCTGAAATTAAAAGATAAAACCCCAAGTAATAAATTAACTTCTTGGCGGGAATCATTCCATCCGCAAAAAGTTCAAGTCTGGGGACGCATTGCAAAAGATGAAGATGATAGTTTAGCTGTGAGATGGTTTCACGGTAATTACCAAGGGAGCAAATCAATTAAAGGCTCAAGTCTCACAGGTAAAATGAGTCAAATTGGTAGAATTTGGCATCGTATGTACCCGCGTTATATCAAAAACAAAGAAGGAGAAATGAAGCGTAGGGGAAAAGAGTTTATAGAGCTACTCACCATTTTCCCTGATAAAAAAGATGAGAGAACAGAAGAATTTTTAGCTTTCTTAGCAACCAGCGAGTTTACCAAACTTTGGGGAGAGTAAATATGAGTATTTGGATTGTCACAACGGGTAATAGCGATGTCCTCCTCAAACATAACAAAAGTTGGGGAAGTTTATATAGTGAAGTTAGATATGATTTGGAGTGTACAGAGTTTGCTCCACCTACCCCGAAAGATCCTTATAATAAAGAGGCGGGATATCGAGTAAGTGCTAGGCTTTTAGGTATAGTCTATGGCAATAAACCAGATAAATACGACTCAGATTTAGAATTTACACTTCTTGATACTTATTATGAATATTTTCTAGAAAATAACATTAAACTGGAAAGAATTATAATTTTACTTACAGACCAAACTGAAATATTTAAACAAGACCAAATTATTTATGAAAAGTGTCCCTATTGGCAAGACACTTGTACACTTAAGCCTCTATTCGAGTGGTATTTACAAAGAAAATTTAACTGTCAATTAGAATTTTTATATCTTGCACCAAAAAATGGTAATAAAGGTATAGATAATTGGAATGAAACCCTTTCTTTGGGAGAAGAAGAATTCCGTAAGTTAGACTCTAATCCACTAAAACCTGTTTATGTTAGTCACCAAGCTGGAACACCAGCCATATCTTCTGCTATACAATTTGTCAGCTTAGGTAAATTCAAAAACGTTAAATTTTTAGTTAGTAATGAATATTTTGATGAAAATTACCAGCAAAAATCCAAATCAGAAGCTATTGAAAGCTCTAATTATTGGCGGGGAATACAGATTCAAAAAGCAAAGCAGTTGATTATAGGAGGTTTCCCTGGCGCTGCGCTCAAAATTTTAGAAGATATAGATAGAATAGACAAAGCTGCTATAGCTAGCTTAGAGAAGATCGTTGATTTCTTTAATCTCCATAGTACTCTAATGGATAGCGGACAAGATTTTGAAATTACGCAAGCTACCCAGCGCATTGTTGATGCTCTTGATCTCATAGGCTTTTTCTTCAATCAAAAAAATTATCTTCAAGGGATTACTCTCCTTGCTGCTGCTCAAGAAACCTTTTTAAAAGTAGCTATTTTATCACAAGTAGCGATGATTAATAAAACTATCAATTTATTAAATGGAGATACTCGAAATGTCTCCGAATTAATTGAATGGGTTCCACTAGGGTTACATTTATCTAAATCTATCAAAAATGAAACCAATACTTTTAAAATCGATATTCTAAAAATTCTTAAATTTCCAGTTGAGAAAATCAATAATAACTTTGGAATAATTAATAAAAATGATTCGCTCATTGATTGGTTAAAGAATATAGATAATAATTTTCATGATTGGCCTTTACTCAGATGGTATTGTTATAAAAATAGGGATGCTAATGATGATCTTCGTAATCAACTAATGCACAATTTGCGTGGTGTAGAAGAGCAGGAAGTGATAAGCTATCTATTAGGATACGAAAAGTATGAAGCACCTGATGTAATGACTACCTATGTAAATTCTGTTAAACAGCCATTCTTAGAGGCGATAAACTATTTTAAACTTCCTTATAAAAGAGAGAAGTTGAATAAGAAACTTCAAGAAGTAGCAGACTCTCTTATTTAACAGGTAAAGATATAAAAAAATGAGAGTATAGAAACAGCCGGAAACTTGGAATGCGACATCCCTATTATCGGGAATTTCTATGGGTCTTTTGGTGATCGAATAATCTTTGCTATGGTCAAGGATATACTTTTTGCTTTCTAGAGTGGAAGCTCTTGCGGCGGGGTCAGCAAAAGCGGGAAATGCTTGTTATTTCGTTGACCCCGCCGATGTCTTGCTGTCTAAGGGTTTCAGGGTTTTTATATGTATGTAATATGGTTAAATTTGGCTGTAACTTTATACCCCGTCGCAAATGGCATCTGGACATCAGGCTGCGTAAGGGGTTAAATAAGAGGGGTCGCTTCTCTTCGGAGAAGTGGAATTAATGGAAACTCCGTGTCTGGTAAATCATGCCCACTAAATATTAATACTGTCGCTTCTCTTCGGAGAAGTGGAATTAAT
>NZ_WBKM01000361.1 GCF_015714725.1 Nostoc sp. WHI | reverse complement strand
TTATGCAAGCTGTCGATAGTAATACTGAGAGCTTGCGCCTGAGCTAAACCTGTGTAACCCAAGTCTGAATACATCGCGGTTTCCAGACGCAGAGCCAGATTTTTCAGCAGATTAACGCGATGCCCATTGTTGAGAAATCGTGCTTCGGGGTTTTGGGATCGCCACCAGCGCATGAGTTCAGTTTTACCAGTACCCATGTCACTCCATAATACAAGTAGCCCAGAGACTGGTATAGTAAGGTAGCGAGACATCTGTGATAAGATTTCTTTTTGCTTTTTCGGGTTTGTCGAGTGGCTGTTTGGGTTCAAGCACTCTTGTTGATTGTCGGTTGTCGGTAACTCTATGCATTGTCTCTGGCGAACAAGCTCAGTTTGATGCTGTATCCCTTGGTCTGAATCGGCTTCTTTCTTGATGAAAGCGTCAGTCAGGTAACGGACGTTAACTGTCACATTGGGTTTGTATTTGGTTAAACCCCATTTTCGAGTTCGGTATGAGCGCTGGTAATCTTTAAGGCTCTTGGCATCATCTGCGATCGCAGTTAATAAAGTATCAGCATCAACACCTTGACTAACTACGAAATCATCAACACCCTTTTCTGGCCCTGGCAACAATGCCACTTCACCTGTGCAGCCAGCAGCTTCAATAGTTCTAATGGTGCGAACAGTGGCCTGAAAAACTGACCAACGGGTATTGGCTTTGGTTTCGTAATCGAAAAGAATTATGAACTTGCGTCCTGGTTGTGCCAAGGGTACTAAGTCAGGATGCAGTCGTTCATCGAAATCTTGTTTGCCTACGCGCCCGTTCCAGATTCCAGGGAGTGCGATCGCTACAAACCCCAAACTCAGCAAGCAAGCAGCCTTCTTCTCCCCTTCGCATAAGATAACGGGAATTTCGGGATGCTGTTTCACCCACTCCCAGAAGATCAAGGGATTGAGTTTGTCAAGCAATCGCAGTGCCAAAAGTGAATGATAGCGCTTGATTAAATAACGTTTTGCTACTTTGTCCCAGATGGGGTTGGCGACATCAAAGTAGGTAACGCGGTTGGGGGTCTTGGGGGGTGACTCGTACTTAACGGGTTTACCTTTTTGCCAATCAATACGGGGGAAGTTGGGCTTAATCCGCCCCCAGTCCATTGGCTGCCAGTTTTTAAAGGGGTCAAGAGATTGAATCCATGTGCCACCCAATAATAGATGCTGATATTGCCTTATGTACGCATCTGTGACTCGACCGGCATTTTTGCGAGGAATTTTGTTGGAGATGAATAGGTATTCGTAGATTGTTTCTCCCTCGATGTGGAAGAAGTTGCGCTCAATCAGTGCTGGGTGAATGGCGCTACCAACCGTCAACTCGTGGTATTCAGCAGCCTTGAGGTTGTTGGGGTATTCAATTGGGCGTAATTTCATCCGCTCTCTCCTTGGAATTCCTTGGAGAGAGGTATGTTTTTTTGAAAATAACGTTTGAGCGGAAGAAACGCGATCGCTAGTTCTTTCCTTTTGAGCAGCAACTGCCAGTAATCATCACCCACGTCGCAGGTGATTACAACGGCTAGTCCAGCGATGTTTCTATCGCCATTATTTAAACACAGCCAGCTTAGAAGCTGTGAAACTCTCGCTCTAGCCAGGATATTCCTGAAATTTCCCTCTACCACAGCACAAAGTTGCCGTGCGAAAGCTGCACTATCACACCCCATGCGCTCAACAAATACTGCGCTCTTGGGTTTGCTATTTATCACGATATTTTCCCCTGATTACTTGGTTGACAAGCTCAGAGGGGGTTGCATCAGTTATCAGTCAACAGTTACCAGTTATCAAATGTTGACTGATAACTGGTAACTGGTAACTGGTAACTGATATTCGCGCTGCTACGGATTTTTGCTACGAAATTCGGGTTTTTCCTTAATAAAATTTAACTTTACTAAATCTTTACAATTTCGACAGCCAAAATTACCACACAAAACTGGTGCGTTTCGTGCGGCTTCTCGTATAATACGAGAAGCAGCGGATTCAATCTCGTCTGACCAGTCAGTGGATAAAAGCGCCTAAACTTTAACTACCACTGCTTTGGTTTCCAGGAGATAACCCCGCTCTGAGGTTATATGAAATTTAAGCCACGCACGAAGCGCTACTCCTTAGTGGCGCTTTGTGCGTTAAGTTCTCGTAGTGTTGTATCTTCACCTCTATATCTCCTTTGAATTAGCTTTATCTTACATAACTTGTGGTCTTTCCGTATCTAGCGAGATTCTGCAACGTTTGTGTTTGACTCCTCCATATTTAGCAGTTTTCGGTCTAGCTTACCCTGATTGGGTAATCCACTTTCTCAAGAAGCAGCACCTACCGCAGAGGTCGTTTCTGCCTTGGGCTTGCGCTCGAAAACTTGTATATTGGGTTCCTCCAGCACGAACCCGCTTTCTGTTTCCTGACCGAGTTTACCAGCGATCGCTGCAACCCACTGTGGGTAATTACTAGCAGCATCGGTCAGTTTCTTGTAAATCTTTGGTTTAACTGTGATTGTTATGATGCGTCCGTCACAGTCTAAGTCAAATTGTTGCCAACCGTTCTCTATGATCTTAGGTTGTGGCAGTTCGCTGATTTTAATTGTGATTTCTAATTTGCCTGCAATCATAGTTACCTCTGTTAAGATGCGTAGCTTGCCGCCGTAGGCATCGCTAATTTTGATGAAGTATCAGATGTATGCACCAATCCTAGCGGATCTGTCGTAATATACTTTTTAATAACTGGTTGTAAATGGAAGCTAATTTCTTTTGTAATAGGGTCTTTAATGCTTTCAATCAATGATTGCCTTTCTAAATTTTCCAATGCTTCAACCAACTCGGAAGTTGAGACACATACTGTTTGCTTTTGAGTAAAATCATTCAATAGCTTAACGAAGGTAATAGATTTTGAATTTGAAGCTACTTGCTCTGCAAGATAAATCATAATCTGCCTCTGAACTTCATTTAGTGCTTGACCAAAAATCTCATTAAGCATTTTTTGAAATTCACTGCTAATAAACGTAGTTTTGTTTTTAAAGAACATCTCAGTACTGCCAGCAAAGAAGTGGTTAATTCGTTCAACTACTGTCTGTAGTTCTGAAGGATTTCCATAATAAGTTTTGATTAATTCATTACATTTTTCCTGATTAGTTAGTCCTTGATCAGCTAAAAGTTGCATTGCAGCATCGCTATCCAAGCCTTTAATTTTAAGATATGTAATAGGTCGTTTAGCCTTTATCAGGTTATCGAAATCATTAGGGAAAACTCGACTGGTTAAAAGCAAACAACTTTGATGTAACTCTTCTACTAAACGACGAAAAAATATTTTATACTCTAGCCGATGCTCAAAGCTATTTCTCTGAAACAATGCTTCAATTTCATCTAATACCAACAAACATCGGCGCGATTGCAACTGTTTGAGCAACATTGCAATCATTCCTTGTGTATACTCAGGTAGGCACGAAGATGGCTCGAAGGGATCAATTAGCTCAATCAAATCTACTACTAAATCTGAAATTAGTGGTGCATGAGCCACTGATTTCCAAATTAAGCAATCAAATTGGGGTTGATCCCCTACAGTAAGTTCTGCTAGTAGTTTTGCCGCTAAGGCACTTTTGCCAATTCCTGGCGCTCCTATTAATGATACGCAACGCTGTTTTACTATTAATTCTTTTAAGTGGGTCAGTTCTTGTGTCCGTCCATAAAAGCTAGATATGTCAGGCGGCTGTCCTCTAACTTGTATAAAGTTGTTGGCAGAATGTGCTTGCTCTGCATTTAATGCAATACTTTGAGTATCATACTTGTTGCGAACTACTTTTTCCAGAAAATCCCGCAGCTTCTTTTTGTTTAACCGCTCGCCATTTCCAATTGTTGCAGAGAGTAGATCCCACAACTGAGGAGCTAAATTCCTCTGTAAATAATTGATGCTATAAGGTGAGTTTTCTGCTATGTTTTCGTACTCACAGTTACTCCATGCTCCTTTTAGTAAGGTAATCTCAGCTTCAGAGAGATGTCTACTTGTTTTGGCAAACACTAAATCATCTACTATAGACAAGGCTGTTTCAAAAGTTACTTCTCCTGAAAAATTTTGTCTCAATAACTCCTGCCTTGTTGTGACAATCAAAGAAAGAGAAGGGTCTGTAAGTTCTAGTTTTTGCCCAAGATTCAAATCCATAACTGCTTTTGCCCCGTTAAGGTAGTAGATCCTTTGAGGAGACGTTTCATAGATTAGAGTTATTCTAGGAGAATGGCATATCAAACTCAATCTTACTAGACTTTTCCATTTATGTTTGCTTGTTTACGTAGAAGTATCATACAAATTTCTAATAGGTCACTTAGGAGCAACCAACAAAAATACCAGATCGGCCGAGGGGTAAACCTAGAATCATGGACAGGCTTATTGATACCCGCGTACTTGTTACCCTACTTAACAGTCTTTGCCTATTAACCACGGATCTATTTCCTATTTAATTTTTGAAAAAGCCTCAAACCATAAGTTTTGTCCAGCAGCAACAGCTTAAATCTTGATGTGCTTACTAAAAATCAAGCCGGATTCCTATATCAAACGCTGCATTCAGGTATCTGATGCAGAATAACTAATTATCAACGGCATGATATAAATTTTTTTAATATGTCGTCTTACTGTATTAATCCTTTTTGTGCTAATCGTCAAAATTCCGACGATGCTGAAAACTGTCTATCTTGTGGTACTTCGCTGCTAATTAACAACCGCATTCGCTTAGTCGAGCCTTTAAAAACGCTCACTGATGATCCTTATAACTACTTTGATGTTTTTGAAGTTGATGACACTGGTACTCAGTGGAATATTGTACGCAAGCGGCGAGTCATGAAAGTCCTGAAATGGAACACGCCTAAGCTACGTGAGTTTATTGAAGGAGAATCTTTAGCTTTACAACTAATCCAACATCCAAATATTCCTGAAAGCAAGGTAGATGACTTTTTTACTTTTGTTCCTACCAGTCCCCTAATATTACATTGCTTGGTTATGGATAAGATTGAGGGACAAAGCTTGGAGCAATGGATAGAATCTAATGGGCGTATTTCGCAATCTCAAGCATTAGAATGGCTGAGACAATTAGTTGAAATACTTGATACAGTACACCGTTCTGATTTTTTTCATCGAGATATTAAGCCTTCTAATATAATTCTTCAGCCGAACGGTCAATTAGCATTGGTTGATTTTGGTGCTGCACGGCGCCTAACTAACACTTACTTAGCAAAAGTAAGTGGAAGTGGAGGAACTGATGCAGGTAGGGGAGGACGATATGAAATTACGGTTGTTGTCACGCCTTATTACACCCCTTTGGAGCAAATTAATGGTCAAGCTGTCCCACAGTCAGATTTTTTTGCTTTAGGTAGGACTTTTGTAAATCTGGTTACTGGTATTCAACTGATGGATCTGCCAAGAGATAAAAAAACAGGAAACCTAATTTGGAGAGATAAAGCACGGCAGATTGATAAACCCTTTGCTGATTTTCTTGATGAATTAATGGCTTTCCTTCCAGGGCAGCGTCCGCAGACTACTGAAATAATTTTGCAACGGCTAAAAAAACTCCCTCAGCAAAGTAAACTTTATAGACTAATAAGGTCGAAACCCTTCATGTTCAGTGCAGCGATCGCCAGCGTTAGTTTGATAGGATTACTAGCTTATACACTTGGATTCCCAGCTTATGCAAATAATTTAGTAGCACAAGGGCAAAAGCTAGAGGAGGAAAATAATACAGAGCAAGCGCAAAAGCTATTTGACCAAGCAGTAAAAATTCGCCCTGAATTAAGTAATCAAATTTCCAAATTCTACTTTGATATAGCAGGAAGAGTTAAAGAAGATTTAGAATTAGAAAAGAAATATTATAATTTAGCGGCTAAATATAATCCGAATGATATAGATTCATATAATAATCTAGCATTGACTTGTCAATTTTTGAGAGATATAGATTGTGTAAACAAAAGTTATCAACAGCTTTTTAGGCTAGAGCCTAACTCTTGGACAGGACACTACAATTTAGCTAACTTTTATGAAACTCAAGAAAAATATGACTTAGCTCAAGAACAATATAACTTAGCAATTAAATCTGGTCAGGATCAGGCGTTAATTGCTGTGAATAATTTGTCTAGGTTGAATAATTTGCAAGGAAATTATGCTCAAGCTCAACAACTAGCAATAAAAGGATTAAATAAAGCGCCATCTAGTGATAAACAGTTAAGAGCAGTATTATATAAAAATTTAGCCTGGGCGAAACTGATGCAAAAAAAATATCAGGAAGCAGATGAAAATTTGCAAAAAGCGTTTGAATTAGATTCCCAAAGAGTAGATGTCTATTGCTTACTAGCAAAAACAAAAGAGGCACTACGTGACTTAGATTATGCAAGTAGTTATGGAGAAATGTGTCTACTAGCAAGAACGGATGGAGTATATTTGCCAGAAATTCAAAAGTGGAGAGAAGAATTGCTAAGACGGATTTTCAAGAAAAATTGATTTCAGATAAATATTTATGTAAGCTGTTTATATTGATAAATGTTTGAATAAATATAATGTTGAATACTAAAAAAGAACCAAAAGAATTAGTGTTTAAGAACAGGAAGCTTCAAGTCGGAGCAATTATATCAACGTTAATGTTGATGAATGTGGGTAGTGGATGGGGACAACAAGTAGTGAGGTTGGGTTCAGAGGAGCGCTCATGTGAACCTGTAGCTAAAGTTAGGGAGCAATGCGATTTTGTGAGGTCGGACAAAAAAAGTGCGATCGCTAAAAATTATATTCAAGTACGGAGTGATTTTATTTACAAATAAAATATTGATTCGCAGGAGAATTCATCTTGATGAGATATCTCAAAAAGATTGCTAGTAAGTCATTTGACGATTATTTCCCAAAATATCTGTAACAAGCCTTTGATATTTAGTATCAATTACAGCAACCAATAGCTAAAGATGAGAACGCAAGTATAAAATTAATCAAGCAGTTTGAGGTTTAATAAAGGAATTAAAGATAGAAATACAAAAATTATCCCAACTTCCAGCTATCCATTGACAGCGCAGATGTAATATAATTTCTGCATTGTCTTTCAACCAAAATTTACTGTTTCCTTTGATTCTTAAATTGACAACTTGGCGGATTAAACTCTCAATTGCACCACTGCCAATAGGTAGTTTTTGAGTTAT
>NZ_WBKM01000213.1 GCF_015714725.1 Nostoc sp. WHI | reverse complement strand
CAACAAGCCCAAACACATATTCAAGCAGCTATTGAAATCATTGAAGATTTACGCACCAAAATTGACAGTCAAGAACTGCGTACTTCCTATTTTGCCACTGTACAGGATTATTATCAGTTCTACATCGACTTACTGATGCAGTTGCACAAAAAAGACCCATCTAAAGGATACGACGCTTTGGCACTGCATATTAGCGAGCGATCGCGCGCCCGTAGTTTGGTTGAACTTTTAACCGAAGCTAATGTGGATATTCGTAAAGGCGTTGACCCCAAACTCTTGGCAGAAGAACGCCAATTGCAATGGCGAATTGATGCCAAAGAAAAGCTTTTGTCAGAACTATTCAGCAAACAAAAACCACCAGAGCAACTATTAATAACCACCAAACAAGAAATTCAGTCCCTACTCAAGCAACAGCAAGAATTAAAAACAAAATTCCGTAACACTAACTCTGAGTATGCTGACCTGAAGTATCCTCAACCGCTCACTTTGTCCCAAATTCAACAACAATTAGATCAAGATTCTCTACTATTGCAGTATTCTTTAGGTGAAGAACGCAGCTATTTATGGCTAGTTACACCCAATTCTATCAATAGTTATGAACTTCCTAATTCAGAAAAGATAAAGAAGGCGGCAACAAATTTAAACCAACTGTTAAAAAGTCCACTCATCGCTGGCGCATCCGCAGAGGAAAAAGCCCAAGCTGTGGCGAATACTACCAAAGCTGCTCAAGAACTCAGCGAACTCATTATTGCACCTGTAGCTGACAAATTGGGGAAAAAACGCTTAGTAGTTGTGCCTGATGGGATTTTGCATCAAATTCCATTTGCGATGTTGAGTGACCTAACCCCCCAGCCCCCTTCCCTGCAAGGTAAGGGGGAGCAAGATAAACTCAAACTCCCCTCTCCGCTTCGGAGAGGGGTTGGGGGAGAGGTCAATTATCAACCTTTATTGGTGAATCATGAAATTGTCAATCTGCCTTCTGTCACCAGTCTAGCGACCCAAAGACAGCAACTCAAAGGGCGGAAAATGGCACCCAAAACTATAGCCGTCCTCGCTGACCCAGTATTCAGCGCCAATGATGAACGAGTTACAGGTAAAGCACTGGAAACTTCCTCATCTCTCGATATTGAAGTAGAACGTTCTGCCCTGCAACGGTCTTTGAAAAATATTAATCGTAGTGGTTTAGATAGACTTCCAGGTACGCGCCAAGAGGCTGAGGTAGTTCTAAAAATGGTGTCACCTTCGGAGAGTTTCCAGGCTTTTGATTTTGATGCTAACTACAACTTGGCAACCAGCAAACAACTTAGTCAATATCGCCTGCTATTGTTCGCCACTCACGGCATTTTTGATAACATCAACCCCGAATTATCAGGAATCGTCACATCACTGGTAGATAAACAAGGCAAATTCCAAAAAGGTTTCTTGCGTCTCAACGATATTTTTAACCTTGACCTTCCCGCAGAGTTAATAGTGTTAAGCGCCTGTGAAAGTGGTCTGGGTCAAGAAGTAAAAGGAGAAGGATTAGTAGGGTTGACAAGAGGATTAATGTATGCAGGTTCCCGACGATTAATTGTTTCTTTGTGGAATGTCGATGACCAAGCCACATCATTATTGATGCAGGAGTTGTACAAACAAATTTTGCAACAAGATAAATCGCCTGCTGTTGCTCTCAGGGAAGCGCAATTGAAATTATGGCAACACGAAGATTGGCGAAATCCACGTTATTGGGCTGCTTTCACCGTGCAAGGCGA
The DNA here is from genome assembly GCF_015714725.1 of Nostoc sp. WHI. GTDB lineage: Bacteria > Cyanobacteriota > Cyanobacteriia > Cyanobacteriales > Nostocaceae > Nostoc. Next base: position 2,415 of record NZ_WBKM01000213.1, on the reverse strand, counting down.
ATGGCGGAATAATTACTAATTCGTAATTCATGAAAAGTTGACAAGTATTAATTAATTAATTAATTAAGGAGTTTTATCATGACTAAAAAGCCTATCTACAAGCAACCTTTGGCTTTATTTTTCGCTCTTTTTATCGTTGGAATGTTGGGTTTTACAACCTTAGGTGGTTGGGTATCTGTGCAAGCCAAAGAACAGACGCAAACGCAAGAAAGTACGCCACCAAAATTTACTAAATTCACAGAGGCAGGTCAATCACAACTGTCAGGAAATGGCAAGCCTTTTAAACCTTCTGGGCTGAACCAATCTGAAAAACCATATCCAAAAGATCGAGCTATTATTGACTGGGATGACCGTATTCCGATGATTAGTAGAGAATATCCTTGGTCAACAATTGGTCGAGTGCAAGGAACAACTACTGATGCCAAAAGCTATCATTGCACGGGAACTTTAATTGGTGAAAATCTGGTTTTAACAAATTCTCACTGTGTTATTGATCCCAAAACTCACCAATTAAGTAAAAAAATTCTGTTTCTGCCAAACCTCATTAATGGTGATGTACCGAGTAAAAACGATATAGCTTTAGTAGAAGAAGTAACTTATGGTACTGACTTCACTAACGACAATATCACAGATCAAATTAATGACTGGGCAGTTATGAAAATTAATAAGCCTCTCGGTCGCAAGTATGGTTATTTAGGATGGGATTCTCTACCTTCTTCAACTCTAATCAAAAACAAGAAAAAATTCTTTTTTGTAGGCTACTCTGGTGACTTCCCTAACACTGATAAAAAAGGCTATGAGTTTCTCTCTGCTGGTCGAGGTATGACTGCTGGATTCCAGGAAGGATGTAGTATTGTCGGGGAAGAGAAAGAAGTACTGTTCCATGATTGTGACACTACAGGTGGTTCTTCTGGTGGGCCAATCATCGGCTTGGTTGGAGGTGAACCATATATTATGGCTCTGAATAATGCTGAAATTACGGACGCTGCTACAAATCAAGGGATAATTAACATGGCGGTAAAAATTGATTTTTTGGATCGTTTGTTTGCTAAAAATTAATTTTTAGTGAATTTGTGGGTTATGACTGCGCCTAACCCAGATCCCCGACTTCTGGTGAGAAGTCGGGGATCTATCTTGATAAGCCTCGTTTGCCAGAGTGGGAGGCGATCGCTCATAAAACCGATAAAATTTAAATTAAATAGCTTTGATATAGTTATGGCAATTACTGGCTCTATGCTTGGGGCGGTTTGTTCAAACAAGCTAATCTCTAACTGGTGCGATCGCTCACCGTATTTGCCACAGCAGCACGATAAAATTCTAAAACCATAATCGTACTAAAAGGTCTAAATGGCAGAAACACTATTCTTCAACGCCTTACGGGAAGCCATTGATGAAGAAATGGCGCGTGACTCCAGCGTATTTGTTCTCGGTGAAGACGTAGGACACTACGGCGGTTCCTACAAAGTTACCAAAGACCTGTACCTAAAATATGGCGAACTCCGCGTTCTAGACACCCCCATCGCTGAAAATAGCTTTACTGGCATGGCAGTAGGAGCCGCAATGACTGGGTTGCGACCAATAATTGAAGGTATGAATATGGGCTTTTTATTGCTCGCCTTCAACCAAATAGCCAACAACGCTGGTATGTTACGCTACACTTCAGGCGGTAACTTTAAAATTCCGATGGTAATTCGCGGCCCTGGGGGTGTCGGACGGCAGCTAGGAGCAGAACATTCCCAGCGACTAGAAACCTATTTCCAAGCTGTACCAGGGTTGAAGATTGTTGCCTGCTCTACACCAAGAAACGCTAAAGGACTACTAAAATCCGCAATCCGTGATGATAACCCCGTGTTGTTCTTTGAACACGTTTTGCTTTACAACTTGAAAGAAGATTTACCAGAAGAAGAATATTTACTACCCCTAGATAAAGCAGAAGTTGTGCGTCAAGGAAAAGATGTCACAATTATCACTTACTCACGAATGCGGCATCACGTGCTGCAAGCGGTAAAAACTTTGGAAAAACAAGGTTATGATCCAGAAGTTATTGATTTAATATCGCTCAAGCCATTAGATTTTGATACTATTGGCGCATCAATACGTAAAACCCATAAAGTGATTGTGGTGGAAGAATCTATGCGAACTGCGGGTATTGGAGCAGAAGTCATCGCTTCAATTAACGATCGCTTATTTGATGAATTGGATGCGCCAGTACTACGACTTTCTTCCCAAGATATCCCCACGCCTTACAACGGCAATCTGGAACGATTAACAATTGTCCAACCAGAGCAAATAGTGGAAGCTGTAGAAAAAATGGTAGCGTTGCGGGTTTAGGGAGAGTAGGGAGTAGGGGGCAGAGAGGCACAAGAATAGAGTTCAAAGACTTATTCACGAGTATCAAAGACTCATCCCCTATTC
>NZ_WBKM01000200.1 GCF_015714725.1 Nostoc sp. WHI | reverse complement strand
CCCCACTCCCCACTCATCTCCCCCCGTTCGCGGCGTTGCCCTCGATTTGAACCAAGCGCGTCTAGCAATTCGCCAATTGCCAGATCGTCCGGGGATGGCGGCGAAGCTGTTTGGATTGTTAGCGCAACATAATATTAGCGTTGACATGATTATCCAATCTCAGCGCTGTCGGGTAATTGATGGCGTTCCCAGGCGAGATATTGCTTTTACAGTCTCGCGGATGGATGGGGAAAGCGCAAGAGAAATGCTCACTCAAGTAGCGGCAGAGTTGGGATGGGGTGAAGTTGTTTTAGATAGTGCGATCGCTAAGGTGAGTATTGTGGGTGCAGGGATGGTAGGACAACCAGGTGTTGCTGCTAAAATGTTTGAAGCCCTAGCCCAACACCAAATTAATATTCAAATGATTGCTACCTCAGAAATAAAAATTAGTTGTGTTGTGGCACAAGAGCAAGGTGTTAAGGCTTTACAAGCCATTCATACCGCCTTTGAACTTGCTGGTAGTGAGAAATTTGTCGTGCCAGCGTAGAACTAAGTTTTGTTAGCGCAGCGTAAAGCCTTCTCTACGAGAGGCTGCGCCAAAGCTTAGAGCGAGTCCACGTACTCCTACAGAGAAGCAAGCTACGCTTTTAGCGTCTCGTAAGAGAGCGTCATTTTAAATTGCTTATTATCTATTTCTGAAATGCCATTTTTCCATCATGGCTACTATTTCTGAAAGTCGGCGTTCACCACACCAAACTAAATCAAGTTTTTTGAGTTGATCAAGGCTGATACCATCTTCTTCCTCAGCAATACGGTGATATTCTTTATCTCCCATTGCTGCTAATAAATGCTGAAAGATCATAATTTCATCGAACTGGGGATTTGTCTCTGGATCGTTTAAGATTAGTATCGCTCGTTCCGGCGACAGTTCTTGGAGAGTATTGAAAATAAACCGTGTGGGAAAGTCCGCATCTTTAAGTTGGGGATGGCGCGACACTAATCCAGCCAACAGCACTCCTAGATAAGCCGCAGCTTGGGAATTACTCAGTACCTGCATCTGTTGGATGGCAATCTCAGTCAAATTAGTAAAAAATGCACACCCTAACTGCTGTTCGATGGTAGTAACTGGATCTAAAACTAGCAAAGATTCTAACTGTGCCTCAAATGATGCCCGATGCTCTTGTGGCACTTGGCTAAGTAAGATTTGCTGGGCGCGATCGCCTACAATTATCATGCCATCCAATCCAGAGCTAAAGTCTTTGCCAGGTTCCAAACCTTCACCCAATAAGATTTGAAAGATGTTACTTTGAGCTTTTTCCTCCATCTGTTCATATTGGGCTTGTCCAAGAAAAATTTGACAAAACCAACTGTGGCTGTGAGAATCGCATTCGACCATTACCTCGTTAACAATCAAATTAGTTAACTTTTCCGCTCCCAGAATGCTTTGCCACTCTACAATCAAGCTCCTAATGCCAGCTATATCGCGGCAATTGAGCGCCTTGAGCAATTGACGCTTTGCAGTACCTAGCAGGTATTTTTTTCGCCCAAATATGTTGATTTTCAATCTTCTATGTGGGGTTTTGGATAATTCAAACTGCTATTTTTTTACTCTATTCGAGAATTAGGTGTCATGGGTAGGATTGCTGAAAAATCAGGATTAAAATAACCTTACTATCGACTTACCTGCTTTCCCAAGTGTAGTTTAATGCACAAATCTTACTCAAGCCTGGTAATATATAACCGTATTGAGTCTATAACATTCCTTCGATGAGAGAAAAATATTACTAGCAATATGCAGTATTAGCTAATTATTAACACCTCTACGTGCCAAAATGGCATTAACTTTTTTCTCTTAGAAAAAATATTTATATTTTAAAATCACCAGTAATAACCCGTAAGCTATAATTAAACAATTTATCAGACTATATTTATATTGATGAGTAGTCATTTACTAGATGGACATTATCGAATACTAAAAGTTCTCAATGATGGTAAAAAGGGGAAAACGTATGTAGTTGAAGATGTTAATCTTCCTGGTAGCCAATTTATAGTAAAGCAGTTACTTCCTCCTAGTAGCAATCCCCAAAGTTTAACAATCCTGCGCCGCTTGTTTGCCAGTAAGGCAGAAACTTTAGAAAAACTAGAACAGGAACACAACCAAATTCAAAAGCTAGTTGCTCATTTTGAAGAAAATGAAGAATTCTATATAGTCCAAGAATTCATCCCCGGTAATCCTTTCACCGACGAAATTATCCAGGGACAACCTCTGAAGGAAGACCAAGTAATTAGTCTTTTATCAGAAATATTAGAAATTTTGGTCACTATACATAGTTATGGCGTGATTCATCGAGATATTAAACCAGCAAATATTATTCGCCGAGAGTCAGATAAAAAGTTAGTTTTGGTTAATTTTGGTGCTGTCAATGAAGCCATGAATAATCCCATTGGCAATCTCGAATATACGCCTATAGAACAAGTTAACAGCAACCTTAAGTATAATAGTGATATATATGCTTTAGGTATAGTTGCGATCGCCGCACTTCTAGGTTTACCAACAAACCAAATATCTAAATTACGAAGCCAGAAAAATCGACTGACAGGTGAAATAGTTTGGCGTAACAAAAACCTGAAAGTTGACAGAAAACTAGCAAAAATTATTAATAAAATGGTGCGTTTTAACTATCGTCAGCGCTATCAGTATGCGACTGAAGTTTTAGACGATTTGAAAAAGATCACAAATCATGAACCTGATCGGCAAAAACAGCATCAGAAAAAATTATTGCTAGTTCTAACGGGGGTAGCTGGCTGTATCACACTTGGAGTTGGAACTTGGTTTTTCCAGTCGCCAAAACCTGTAATTAATGCTCAAAAAAAATCATATCAAGAGGGAGTAAATAAATATGAGGCAGGAAACTATGAAGGAGCAGTTAAAGATTTAAATCAGGCTATTGAACTAGAACCACAAAACGCTTTAGCTTATAATAAGCGAGGCGATGCTTATTATCGATTAGGAGACTACGAGCAAGCACAAGCAGACTCTACCCAAGCCATTTTGCTCAATCCTCAAGATGCTAATGCCTATTTTGATCGGGGATTTGCTTATTCTGAATTAGGTAAATATAAAGAAGCGATCGCTGACTATAACCAAGCGATTAAGTTAAATCCTCAGAATGCTTATGCTTACTATGGACGAGGTATAGCCCGGACTCAGCTTAAGGATAATAAAGGGGCAATTGGAGATTTTAGCAAAGCGATCGCTCTCAAACCTCAGTATACCGAACCCTACTTGCAGCGAGGGATTCTCCGCCGTCGTCTCAAACTTAGACAAGCAGCAATCCAAGATTTTGATACAGTAATTAAGATTAATCCTAGTGATGCTAAAGCTTATTATCAAAGGGGTTTAACTCAATTTATTAATCAACAAAAATATGCAGCACTTAAAGATTACACGGACGCAATTAACATCAATCCCAAATATATAGAAGCCTATCTTAATCGTGGTGATATTTACAGTGATCTGGGAAATAAACTAGAAGCTGCTGAAGATTACAACACTATTTTACAGATTGATCCTAAATTTATTGCCGCTTACATCCACAGGGGTATTCACCGCTTTTCTTTTGGAGATTATAAAGGCGCTATTGAAGATTACACCCAAGCATTGAAATTAAATCCTAATGATGTAGCAGCTTACAACAACCGTGGGAATGCCTATCTCGAATTGGGAAATAAAAAAGCTGCAAATCAAGATTACTCACGAGCGATCGCCATTGATGCTAACAATGCCTTAGCTTACTATAATCGGGGTGTAATTCGCGCCAAGCAAAGGAATAAACAGGAAGCGATCGCAGATTTCACAAAAGCCGCAAAACTATTTCAACAGCAAGGCGAAAAAGATAGTTATCAAGATGCACAGAGAGAAATCGCACTTCTGCGAAATAAGTCAGCACCAGCGAAAACTACTCGTTATAGATTTAGGAAAAGAGAAAAAAATTGAGATTCCCAAGGTAGGCTAATATGTTAAATTGATGTATGCAGCTATTAGTTAATAAACTGTCCCTCTCAATGATTCAGTATCAACGGGTTTGATTAAGTAAGTCTGCAAAAAATGCCCAATTATGGAGGCTATCAGAGGTAATTTTTGGCAGAATTTTACAATCTTCGGGCGAGCGCTTTTGTTAATCTCTGCTAGTTTCAGATTAAGCTCAGAACACTGCTCCAATCGCCGGAAAAACTCTGGGTGATTTGTATTCAAAATCAACGGAAATGCGCGTGCGGCGGTGTTATTCGTCTCTTGAATGACTCTGGTATTATATTCGCGCGGATCTATGCCAATGGATTGATAAAATGTTGCCCGTTCAAATACTGTTAAAGTGTGGGTAGCAAACACACTCAGCAAAAAGAAACGCATCCACAACCTAGCTCTCCAATTATTCCATAGTTGAGGTTGCGTAGACGCAAAGCCGCTTGTCGGCAGACATCGCAGCAACGCTTTAAAGAAATCTCCATGTCGATTTTCATCCTGACACCAACTTTCAAACTTACGAAACAAGGGATAAATTTGGTGTTCTGGATGTTTTTCCAGATGACGATATACCAAAATATAACGCCAGTAACCAATTTTCTCTGATAAATAAACTGCGTAAATAATCCACTCTAGAGGAAAAAAGGTATAAGTGCGATTTTGGGTTAAATAACTTAAGTCGAGGGAAAGATTAAAATCTGCCATTGACTTATTCAAAAATCCTGCATGACGCGCTTCATCCCGTGCCATAAAATTAAAAGCTTCTGACAGAATGGGATTACCGTTTTTCAGTCGGCGCGACAATTCTTTGAACAGCAAAAATCCAGAAAACTCTGAGGTGCAAGAACGTTCCAGAAAATCAATAAAGGCGACGCGTGTTTCCCCGTCGATGTGATCCCAACACTGTTGAAATTCTTCATCACGGACAAAATGATGCCGATTATAGTCTGCTCGTAACTCTTCTACAATTGCCAGTAACTCAGTCTCCTGCGCCGAAATATCCAATTGCGCCGCAGCCTCAAAGTCAGTGGTGTAAAACCTGGGTGTTAGTAATGTTTCTCGAACAGGCGCTTTTACACCTTGTTTCAGCAACTCAGGTTTCGAGTTTTCCAGAGACTTAACCATGAGAATCCTTTGATTATTGTATGCTTTAAAAGTTATATAACCATAAATAGACTATTGAAGACATCAGTTAAATTATTGAAAGTAAATTGTAAGAAATAAGCTTAACGTCTAAGCTAGACTTTGTACATAACTAATGACACATCATTACTTTTGCTAGATACAAATATCTTGACAATGGATATTCAAAAAATTTTATGTGATGATTGCAAAGACAATACTGGTTCAGGAGCGAACTGCTGGTGCTAATTCTACTTGATAAAAATCTGCGTACTGGTTAGAAATAGAAATTATGGGCGTTGCATAAATACGGGATGATTTTATGGATTTTTCTTTGCGCCTTTGCGCGGCAGTCGCTACAACGGGGAGAACCCCCGCAACGCGCTGCCTTGCCTTTGCGTGAGATATTCATCCCTTAATTCAGCAATGCCAAATTGTGTATTCAGACTCCTGGCTCGTCAAACAATAAAAAAATATTAATATATTTGTAGTTATATATAAATTAATAGTTAAATAATATTAGGAGAAATAAAAATAGCTGGGGTCTACATCGGCAGTGGTACTTGCTGGATAGAATGATGCAGATCCTCTCTAAACCTAGAATAACAAACTTTTAGCTGGCACTGGTAGACATCCTGAGTCGGTAACTGCCCAGAAACCTTACGCTTGAACATCCTCATCCCTTCATTCATTGGAAAGCAACTCAATGGTTTTTCTATTACCTAGTGTCAAGTTTGATTTGGATTTGATCCAAAAGTACGACACTCGCGCACCCAGATACACCAGTTACCCGCCCGCTACAGAGTTAAGCGAAACATTTACCCAAACTGATTTTAAAGCTGCGATCGCTGCCTCAAATCAACGCAAAACTCCTCTATCTTTGTATTTTCACATACCTTTTTGCCAAAGTGCTTGCTATTTCTGTGGCTGTAACACGGTAATTTCCAACAATAAGAATATTGCCAAACCTTACTTAGAATATTTAATTCAAGACATCAAAAACACCGCCGCTTTAATAGATTCAGACAGAAAAGTGCTGCAAATCCACTGGGGAGGTGGTACTCCTAATTACTTGGATCTTGAACAAGTAGAATTTTTGTGGAAAAACATCAATTGCTACTTCAACATTGATTCACAAGCAGAAATATCAATTGAGATTAATCCCCGCTATATCGATAAAAACTATATTTTCTTTCTGAGAGAGATTGGGTTTAATCGTATTAGTTTTGGCATTCAGGATTTTAATCGTCAAGTTCAAGTAGCTGTGAACCGTGTGCAGCCAGAAGAAATGCTATTTGATGTTATGAGTTGGATTAAAGAAGCTAAATTTGAAAGTGTGAATGTAGACTTAATTTATGGTTTACCCTATCAAACCCGCAAGACATTTAAGGAGACGCTGAAAAAGACTATTGAATTAGATCCTGATCGAATTGTTGTCTTTAACTTTGCCTATGTGCCGTGGCTGAAACCTACACAAAAAAATATTCCTGAAGAGGCGCTACCCCCAGCAGAAGAAAAGTTAGAGATTCTCAAAATGACCATTGAAGAATTGACGAATAACCAATATCTATTTATTGGGATGGATCATTTTGCTAAAACTAATGACGAACTAGCGATCGCTCAACGCAATGGCACTCTAAAACGCAATTTCCAGGGCTACACTACCCACGCTCAGACAGAACTCTTTGGTTTTGGTGCTACATCCATCAGTATGCTAGAAGATGCTTATGCTCAAAACCATAAGGAATTAAAAGATTATTATCAAACACTTGCATCGGGTGCTTTACCTGTTAGTAAAGGTATTAAGCTAACTCAAAATGATATCATTAGACGGGATGTTATTATGTGTATAATGTCTCATTTTCATCTTCATAAGCAAGACATTGAAAACAAATATCATCTCAGTTTTGATGAATATTTCTCTGATGAATTAGAGGCGTTACAGCCACTAGAAGCCGATGGTTTGGTCAGTTTATCAAAAAATCATATCCAGATTACAGACATTGGTAGATTATTAGTCAGAAATATTGCTGTCATTTTTGATACTCATACAAGAACACGAGAGTCAAAATTCTCACGCGCCATTTAAAACAGTAATCATAGGACTTACGCAAAACTACACGCTGTAGGGGCAATTCATGAATTGCCCCTACCTGAAAATCAAGGTTTCGGCTATTGTTTGCCTAAGTCCTATAATCAGTGAATAGTGATCAGTAATAGCTATTCACTGATTAATTGATTTGCACCCATTCTGCCTTCTTCACGCAGTTTATAAAGTTTTTAAATAAAGAGTTGGCAAAAACCCTGATTGATTATTTGTAATTACGGATAATTAATGATGAATTTTAACGAAACTTTTGGGCATTTTGATAAGTAAATATTTTTGACGCATCTCCAAAAAGTTAGAATATGTTTACATCTTAAGATAGATATCAAGCAACATAGATTAATTTATTAGTTTTTAATTCTACAGCCAATAAGGTCTATAACTATAGACTCAATAAATCATTATTGAGCTAGCAAAAATTTTGTTTAACATTTTTATGCTACAAATGCCAATTCTAAATTCTAAATGTAAAATTTTTTGTATTACTTTTGGATTTAGCATTTATCCCATCTGGTAGAAAGAATTGTGAATCAGAGTTGATAACTTAGATACATGTGAGATTGTTGAGGCGGTTATGAGTATTATTGCTTGGGTAGTTTTAGGACTAATCGCTGATTAGCAACTATCAACACTCACATGACTACTGTATTTTATTGGTCTTTTAGTTCACTAGTTTCAGAAGCTATCAAATCTCAAATTAGCTCTATCTGGAAAAATACTAGAAGACAATAAAATAGCCTATCCCTTCTCTAACATCATAATTTTTGGAAGTGTAAATCTATGTTTTTTCACAAGAAAGACCCTATTCATTCAGTTAACGTTAGTGAAGCTAACCCTCGTTTTGCTCAGTTACTTCTAGAGCAGTTTGGCGGAGCTACTGGTGAACTTAGTGCAGCATTGCAATACTGGGTTCAATCATTCCATGTCGAAAATGCTGGAATTAAAGATATGCTCCAAGACATTGCCATTGAGGAATTCGGCCATCTAGAAATGGTTGGAAAACTCATTGAAGCTCATACCAAAAATGTAGATCAAACAGAGGCTTATAAAAGTACTCTCTTTGCAGTTCGCGGGGCTGGGCCTCATTTTCTAGATAGTCAGGGTAGTGCTTGGACTGCAAGTTACTTGAATGAAGGCGGAGATGTAGTGCGTGATTTAAGAGCTAACCTTGCAGCTGAAGCTGGCGCTCGTCAAACTTACGAAGCATTGATCAACTTGGCAACTGACGAAGGAACGAAAAAGACTTTAGTACATCTGTTAACACGAGAAATTTCTCATACCCAGATGTTTATGAAAGCTCTAGATTCACTAGGTAAGTTGACAGATCCATTCTTTGGTAATATTAAGCCAGATGAAACCGTTGCTCTTTACTACAACCTATCTACAAACGGTGATGGTAAAGATGAGCGTGGCCCTTGGAATTCGGAGCCAACATTTAAATACGTTGCTAATCCGCTAGAAAGTCATTCTTAATTGCAGAAGTTGCAGTTAGAGGTAGGTTGATTTGAGGTAAAGATATTTTCGGCAGATTCTTGAAAACTCCAAATCATCAAGGTGGGCAAATAGCCCACCTTCTTGGCAATTTTTAGGCAGAATTTAGCTCTATCCAACCTATCGCAATCCTAAATCATTCGTGAACAACAAGATTCCTGATTTATTAAAAAAATCTGGGATTTTAGCCGAGGAGTATTTGTTCGTGATTAACTAATTTTAGGGAAATTATACCGATATTCAGCCACACTTAATAAGTCAGAGCGATCGCTCCTTCAATATCTACCCCAACATTTCTGAATTTAGAAATTAATTAACCCAAAATCAAGACTTAGAATCAGGAGATTGATTTGTGATCGTCAACGCTACCCAAAATGGTTGGGAAGTCATTTATCATCGTGCCCATGCTTTATTAGCAGCTCAACTGGCAGGACAGTGGCGACGTAAAGATGCTCCAGCACGGTTGTATGAAACAATAGCTGCAATTTCCCATCATGATGATCTAGAAAAAGAGTGGGAAGAGGACGTTATTACTAAATCCGGTGCGCCAAAGGACTTTACCCTAGCCTCAGATGCCGATATGGATGCTGGTGTTAAGAAATTGGCTAATTTGGCAAAGAATGCCCTCTACCGGGGACGCTGGGTGGCTCTATTAATTTCTATGCACATCAGTCGTTTAAATGAACCAAGCCGGGGTCAAAGTTCAGAACTAGACAAACTTTTAGATGAGCAACTTCAAAACCAGCAACTTTGGCGCGAGGAACTAGAGATTGATCAGGAAAAAGTTGATGCAGCCTATGCATTTATGCAATGGTGCGATCGCCTTTCTCTGATCCTCTGTCAGCAGGAACTCCCTGACGATGAGCGGTTTTTAGAAATTAGCAAGGGCCCTGAAGGTCAGCGCTATGACATAATGCAGCGCAGTGATAACTTGGTTGTTGTCAAACCCTGGCCTTTCCAAGACGAGCAATTCACGGTCAATGTCGAAGCCTGTGACCTCTCTCAGGTTAAGTTTGAGACTAGCACTGAACTAGTTCAAGCACTACAAGAAGCCCCTATCAAAGTACTAGAGTGGACATTTGTTAAGAGTTAGATACATTTTGTGAGTAGTCGATTACCCCTCTCAATGATGATATTTTACCATGTTTGACGGCAAATAAATTTGCCGTTAGCGCTACATCTCTGCTTCTTGGAGACAGAGTTTTGTGCCTATCACGTAAGCCGATAAAAAAGAGCCAAAGAACTAGCTCTATGGCTCAAGCTGGAGACAAAAGAGTTATCAAATAAAAGCTAATTTGGGTAAAAACCTAAATTCTTCCCAGATTATGCAGCCCTAAGACAACGCCCACTCCTAAGATATGACCAAAGGCAGTAGTTGCTAATAGGGCAGGTAAACCAAAACCGCCAAAGAGGTTAGCAGAAGGTAGTCCTGGTTGCGTGCTGGGATACTTGATGGTGGATTTGCCAAAGGCAATGGCAAAAATATTGGCGAGAATTATAATCACCCCAACTGCCGGACTCCATTGCAGGGGTGCAGTTGCAGCAGCGAGTAAGGTTGAAGTAAACACCTGATTTGCTCCTGAAATTTATTAATGATTGAAAATATAATCTGAATATTTCCGAAACAAATTCAAGAAAATATCCGATTTTGCATTAATATTTAACAGTTATTCTCACTACTTAATACAAAAAGCTTCCTGTTGCAGCTTTTTGAGCAATATCTGGCAGGAAGCAACACCGCTAAAAGTGTGAATATCCCACCCAATCTTGCACGGGAGCATTTCAGTCTACCGTAACTTTTCTGGCGCTGGTAATAATTGTTATCGCTTACCTCATACTAACGCGATCGCATTAATTATCTGAATTTGACAACTTCTAGTAAATTAAGAGCTGTTATCTCAAAGGAAAGTACAGGCGCGTAGGCGCAGCCCGCCGTAGGCATCGCTCTAAAGATAATTTACACTCAAGATAATATCGATTATTTGCAGCTTCTGTTATGTCCTCAACTCTAGATTCTTTGCCACCCGCGCTTGCTAAAATTGTCCAGCGCTTTCAACGCGCTTCCGAACCGAAGCGACGCTATGAACAGCTACTCTGGTATGCTCAGAAGCTCAATGAGTTCCCGGAGGTTGATAAATTACCCGAAAATAGAGTTCCTGGTTGTGTGTCTCAAGTTTATATCACAGCAGTCTTAAATGACGGTAAGGTTGTATTTGGGGGTGATTCTGATTCCCAATTAACCAAAGGATTAGTAGGGCTTTTGGTTGAAGGATTGGATGGACTAACACCGACTCAAATTGTGCAACTTACTCCAGATTTTATTCAAGCAACAGGTTTAAATGTTAGCCTGACACCTTCCCGCGCTAATGGATTTTACAACATTTTTAAAACCATGCAAAAAAAAGCATTGGAATGTAAGTTAGATTTGCCTAACTAAACGGATAAGTGCAGATAACTATCAAAAGTTACAGCGATCGCCTTTGAAATTCACTTTTTCTGTGTATTTCTAACCTTCCACGTCCATCATTTTCGCATAAACTAATCAACGAATGGGCGTGGTGAAATTGGCAGCAAATAAATTTTTAAATAATCCGTTGTTAGCGGTAGGCATTCTTCTCTTTGTGAATAAAAGCGATCGCTCTCTACCGATAGATGGCATCATCAATTGTAGCTCTGAAGAACTCACCCTCCGATTCAAACCGCTCAGTGCCGAAATACCATCCAATTCGCAGATGGGTGGGAATGGTGTAGCCGCAGAATGTGTCCTCTGACTCTACAATTCCACCGAAGTCTACATAATGAAACTCAGAGCCATCAAGCTTATTCCATCGAGGTAGCTTGAAAGTTTTGAGCCGACCCGTTTGATCGATGGTGAAATCTAGTTCGGCTCTCTCACCTTGCACTACAAAACTGGAATGTAAATGCGATGAATCCGTTGTTGTCCATGACACATCATCACCACAAAACACAGATGGCAAACACACTGACTCAGACTGAAGACGACCAACCGCAGACCGCGTAATATCGGAACCAGTTGCGGTCATGACAGGGAACAATCCTAGAAGTTTCCATTGCATTGAACCTACACCGTCTATAATCCGATCCGATCCCACAATTGGCAAACCGTTCATCCACGCCGTAGCACTCCAAATCAGTCCGCGCTCCCAGCAAATAACTTGCTCTGCTTTGAATGGAATCCAATTCTTTAATTTGATTTCGCCGTGCATCTGCAATCTAACCGCAGATGCGATCGCAGTTGCAGGAGCGATCGCGTGTTCGAGATATCGTCTTGCTGCTTCTGGTAGGTGAGAGCGTTCATTTGAGCAGAATGGGCGATCCTTAGATATCGCCGACTCCCACAGCGCATCAAGGGAAAGTTGTTTAGTCATCATTGCCTCCACCATTTAGTTAATTAAATATTTCTGGTTGAAATGATACCCGCCTTTGATTTGATCAAAATTGAACTAGCGATCGCAAAGCAAAATAATTACCAAATAATTGTTACCAACTTTGCAGCAAAAATATTTTGATCGCAAGTTAATAAAGCTACTTGATTTCCTTTACTCTCTACAACTAAAGCTGTTGATACAATTTGGCGATCGTGCATTTCATTGATAGAGGTTAATTCTACACTTTTTTCAATGACATCATAATCCAGTGGATGTATAAAAACTCGTTTATCATTTTTAACAACCTTTAACAAGGCATCAACAGAAGGAATCGAAGTTTTACCACGACTAACGATCCATACCGACTCCGCCAAGGCGATCGCAGGCAAAATTAATTCACTGGTTGCATCGGAAAGAATAGCTTTTACAATAGGGCTTAAACGAAAATTACCTTCTAAAAACCAGATTAGGGCATGGGTATCAAATATATATTTCATGTTGATAGATTCATGTCTAACTCAGAGCCTCGTCAGCATCGCCATGAAACTCAGCATCTTTGAAATCAGACTCGGTGGATTGCTGAGAACCTGAAAACATACCAAAAGACATAAGCTGACTATCTAGACTGACTGATTCAGAAGTTAAAAAAGTTACAAAAACTTGGCTTTCAGTAATATTTTGTGGGACTTCAGCTAATTCGATTTTGCCGTTTTTATATATTCCTTGAATTGTTTGTAACATATGGGTTGCGTTGAGGAACCTGAGCGATCGCTAATAAATCATGGCACTAGAACATTTTAGCTAAAATTTGACAGACTCAAAACCTTCTGTATGCTATAAAATTAGTTGTGAATGGCACGATCGCATAGCTTAAAATAATTCCCGCCTTTAATTTGATGAAAATTAAACTAGCGATCGCTATTCATCAATCAATATTTAAACCTAACCTACAGCAAACTCAGTATCAGAGCGCACCCTAACAGGTTGAAAACCCAAAACTATATCTTCATGTGGTACACCCAATTTTAATAACTCATAGGCAATACCATCTTCCGTACCATCATATTGAATCCAAATCTTGCCATTTTTAATATCCAAATGTAGCAAACATCCATAATCCCTAATATCGTTCTGCTTCCAACCCACATACACCAATTGATAGCGATCGCGCTGCGTATCAAAAATAGGTTGAGCCTCAACATCTTTTGCCGATTTCATCGAGCGATCTGCTTTTGCTTGGATTAGTTGTTGAATATATTGCCTGTAAAGAGCTACTTTATCCATTGCTCAATCGTCTCCTTTTCTAAGTCATAAACTAAAAGTTTAATTTGACTGCGTTCTACCACTCTATTAATAAAAGCTAAGTTAAAAAAGGTTTGATAAACAAAACGAGGTACTGCTAAATATAAAATTCGCTCTGGATCTTCATCTTCTAAAGCATACCGATAATCTAAAAAGTGTCCATGCGCCAAATGAAAATCAGAAATCCTTGAGGGACTAATAAAACTTTTCACCTCAACCGCAATTTTATCATTTCCCCTTTCGGCACCAATAATCTGTTCCGCCCCAATGTCTATATACATTTCAACTCCACCTATACGTAATTCGTATGGATCGTGAGTTATTTGCCATCTGTCTTTTTCAAGAGCGCGTTTAACTTGCTCGTGATACAAATCTTTTGCCATATTATGGGTTGCATTGAGGAACTTGAGCGATCGCTAATAAATCACGGTACTAGAACATTTTAGCTAAAATTTGATGGACTCAAAACCTTCAGCGCGATAGCCATGCACAAAAAACCTATGCTGTATAGCATTCGCTATTGCAATACTTTTCGGTTAAGGTGCACAGTCCTTAATTGATCCCCCTTAGTCCCCCTTAAAAAGGGGGAAATAGAGTCATTCTTAGCCCCCCTTTTTAAGGGGGGTTGGGGGGATCGAGTCTTAAGCGAACCGTATTGTTTGCTATCGTCCCAATTACTAGATTGCGATGTCTACGACGGGCTACGCCTACGCA
>NZ_WBKM01000207.1 GCF_015714725.1 Nostoc sp. WHI | reverse complement strand
TATATTCCCAAAGGTTAATTATAGAAAGTGCGTTATATTTGCTTGTCTGTGTGTTACTACCACAGTAAAGTTAGCGATTCCGGAAAATTAAAAACGATATTTATTACTCGATTCCAAACCAACCGCCAGTATCACCACCAGCCCAGCCGCCATTGCGTGCAGCAGAAAATGTTTGATTGCAAAGGGTTTTGAACTCAACAGCAGCACTAATATCTTTACCCTCATAACCCAAGGGGTGAAATATCCGCCCAATGTATCGACCTTGTAATCGGATTTGACCCATTACATAAATTCCACCACCAACAGAATAAATACTTCCTTCTTCATTGCGAGAATAACAAGCAATATAACCGCCATCTCGCAACATATACTTGTTGACGGTGGGCAGAATTTTCTCTGTATATCCAGGCGCTGCCCAGTTGACAACACTCCCTTCGTCACTAACGTATACCTTAAAGTCTTCTGGTAAAAGATAATTTGTCATTTGATATGCTACTGTTTCACAGAATACTGAAAACAACAGTGTAGCAGTAGTATCTCAAACTCTACCCACCTTTATATAAAACCCAAGGCATTCACGCAGCGTAGCTTGCCGCCGTAGGCATCGCCCGTCCCCAAAATTGTGCAGTAGACAAACGCATACTACAACTGTATTATTGATATAAGTCTCAATTACAAATACTACAAACCTTCAATGATAAGCAGATTCTCCTCAACCATTAGCAGCGTGATGCATTGCCGACCCAACAAGGGTTTAGGCAGAGTATTCGCGCTGTTTGCGTTTGAGGGAATGTATCTGTTCGACGGCGATAAATCTGTAAGTAAAGGCATTTTGGGAGTAATTGCCGGATTGCTGAATCTAGACCAACTTATCCAAAGCGGGAGGTGCAAGTGTTTTATAGCACCAACATAGGGCAAAAAGTATCAACTACCTGACCCCCGCTCCTGTTTACCAGAGGCGGGGGTTATTTTTTGAGGAGTGAATCAGTGATGCAAGCTCAACCACACATATTACAAAATTCGGTGGTGGTGTTCTCTAAGAACTACCTACCACTGGCACGTATCAACATCAAACGAGCAATTGTGCTGTTAGTTACTGGTCAGGCTGAGTCGTTGGATTTTGGCAGTACAAAGCAGTGGGAAGTTCGTTCACCCAGCGTCGTACTACAAGTTCCTGAACATATTCGCTTGACCGTTGGTAATCCCGAACGCCACTGGAAAGTACCACCTGTAAATCGGCGTGAAGTACTCAAGCGAGACAACCACACCTGCCAATACTGCGGTAGCACCAAGCATTTAACACTTGACCATGTGATTCCTCGCTCTAAGGGTGGACAGCATACCTGGGACAACGTTGTAACGGCGTGTGAGAAGTGTAATTCAACCAAAGGCGATCGCCTACCTCATGAAGCTGGAATGGTACTCAAAAGCAAGCCTAAAGCCCCAATTCACCCAGCAGTTGCATTTGCCGAACAGTTTTGGAGCGCACAACGGCTGAGTGAATCTGAGTAATTTACTTCAAACTCAATCAGAGAGGGCAATACCGCGATTACATCACAATGTCCTCTCACTTCTTTTCAAAATTTTGTAGTATGCCCTTGACACCTTGTAATACATTATGTAGTATATGTGTAGTGAAGCACTACAGCCTCTCAAAAAGGCATAGCGCAAACACTTCTGAACCATGAAAACTAAATAATTGCCATCCAACGTGGGGGTGTAGCTTAGTCCGGTTTAAAGCAGTCGCTGTATTCGTGCGAAAGACCGTGGGTTCAAATCCCATCATCCCCGTGTAGCCTTGTGGACGAATAGATAAGTCGTTCTGATTCTCAGTCAGAGAGAAGCGGGTGCAACTCCCGTCAAGGCTTCCAAATGAGGATGTAGCTCAGTCGGAAAGAGCGCTTGTTTCCGAAGCAAGTGGTCACAGGTTCGATTCCTGTCGTCCTCGTAGTATGTCCAGGTCGCCTAACGGTAGGGTATTGGTCTGCAAAACCGACTGTGCGAGTTCAATTCTCGCCCTGGACTCCAAACGTTGCAGTGTAGCGATTTACGGCAAAGCCCCAAGCTCATAACTTGGTATATGCGAGTTCGACTCTCGCCACTGCTACCAAATGCACAGATGGTGTAATGGCAACACCACAGTCTCCAAAACTGTTGTTCTGGGTTCAAGACAAGCGTCTGTGCGTTGCCGTGTCCTGACCGAAAAAGCTTACATACTCGCCTAATGGTAAGGCAACTGTCTCTAAAACAGTCTATGCAGGTTCAATTCCTGTGTGTGAATCAACAGCTTTTTCAACTTACATGGCATACATGGTGCAGAAGCGAAGTGGCCGAGCGGCACGTCTTTCAAGCGTGTAATTAGCGGGTTCAAGTCCCGTCTGCACTACCAAATTCATGGGTCGGCTCGCCTACTGGTGTGGGCAACGGTCTGTAAAACCGCCGCGTTTGCGTTGCTGGTTCAATTCCAGCCCAGCCCATTCTGGAGAGATTGCTATCGGCAGGGCAAGCTGTTTGCTAAACAGTCGTGGATGTAAGTCCACTGTGGGTTCAACTCCCTCTCTCTCCGCCTTATGAGAACGTGGTGTAACTGGATGAACACATCGGTCTACGAAACCGAAGAGTGGGGGTTCAAGTCCCTCCGTTCTCGCTTTTATCCCCTGGTAGCTCAGTTGGTAGTAGCGTCTGTTTGAAGAACAGAAGGTCATCCGTTCAATCCGGATCTGGGGGACTGGCACATTGCCCTATAGCTCAATGGCAGAGCAACGCGCTGTTAACGCGGTGGTTGTAGGTTCAAGTCCTACTGGGGCAGCCATTTATTGGGAAGTAGGCAAACAGGCAAAGCCGTCGCACTTTGAATGCGAAGTTTGAGGGTTCGATTCCTTCCTTAAGAGCCTATATATACTCCTGTAGCCCAACTGGAAGAGGCGGCTGTTTCAAAAACAGTCTATGTACGGGTTCAACTCCCGTCAGGAGTACCAACGGGATGTAATTCAGTGGTCTAGAAGCCTTGTTTTGGGGACAAGGAGCCGTAGGTTCAAATCCTACCATCCCGACCATTTGCCCAACTATACTCCCGTGGCGAAATTGGTAAACGCTTCCGTTTGAGGGACGGAATTTTTGCAGGTTCAATTCCTGTCGGGAGTACCAAATTGGGTCGTTGGCATAGCGGATATGCAGCCGCCTTGTGTATGGGGTATTGGCATAGCGGCGAGTGCATCGGACTTTTAATCCGACTCAGACAGGTTCGACTCCTGTATACCCCATGAACTTACCCCTGTAACCCAAGTGGAAGAGGTGCCAAACTTAAAATTTGGAAGTTGCTGGTTCAAATCCAGTCAGGGGTATTGGTGAATATGCGGGGATGGAGCAACGGCGGCTCGTCAGGCTCATAACCTGAACATCGGCAGGTTCAACTCCTGCCCCCGTCACCAAATTAGTGCTGGTGTAGCTCAATTGGCAGAGCAACTGATTTGTAATCAGTAGGTTGCAGGTTCAACTCCTGTCACCAGCTTCAATGCGATTGTGGTGTAATGGCAGCATTTGAGTCTTCCAAACTCGCTTGTACGAGTTCAAATCTCGTCGATCGCTTTCTTAGCCCTGTAACTCAGTTGGGAGAGTGCCTCTCTTACAAAGAGGAAGTCGTAGGTTCAATCCCTGCCAGGGCTACCAATTTATGGGAGTGTTGCCTAATGGATAAGGCATCGATCTTCTAAATCGAGCAATGTAGGTTCGACCCCTACCACTCCTGCTCATGGGTTCGTAGCTCTAATTGGGAGAGCGCCTGTTTTGCACACAGGAGGTTGTGAGTTCAAGCCTCACCGAATCCACTCTTGGTGTCTGAAGCCAAAGCGGTCGCGGCACTGGTTTGTGGAACCAGTCATAACGGGTTCAAGTCCCGCCAGACACCCCTTATATGGAAGATGCTGCTCAAGGGAGGGCAACTAGTCTTGAAAACTAGAGCAGGGTAATACCTGGGGGTTCAATTCCTCCATCTTCCACCTTCCACTTGAAGCCGAAAAGTGAGGCGCTGTGCTGATAACACAGATACAGGAGGGGCAGTACCTCCCTGGTGGATTCTCCCTGCTCCAGCTTTCGTCTAGGGCAGTTTTATATTACACGGTAGCCAGATTCTGAACTGCACCCAATGGTTAATCATCTGCCTGTTGTGAGTAATCGAAATGCTAGTACAGCCCATTACTTACTAGCTTCTGAAGAAATATTACCCTACATTCCGTAAAACCGCATATCCTAGATGTATTCTGTATAAATCATTGCTTTTACCAGCCCAGCCATGCCCCCAGACTTTTCCGGTCAAAATCTCAGAGGTCGTTCTTTTAAAGGTCAAAACTTGGCTGGGGCAAACTTTAGTGGTGCGGATATTCGAGGAGCAGATTTTACAGGTGCTAATTTAAGAGGGACTAATTTTAACAATGCAAAAGCTGGACTGCAAAAGAGTTGGGCTAGTTTTCTAGTTTGTGTTTCGTGCTTGCTCTCTGGAATTTCAGGATTTTTCTTAGCCATCACTGGAGGCTTGATAGTTTCTGTATTTAATAGCTCAACTTTAGAGACTAAGGTTTCAGGCTGGACTGCCTTAGTCGTTGCCCTCATCGGAGCCGTCACCCTCGCCTTAGCCTTCGCTTTCACCGTCGCTCTCGTTGTTGCCCTAGCCTTAGCCTTGGATTTAGCCGGGGCATTTTCCTTCGCCGTCGCCGTCGTCTTAGCCGTTACCTTAGTGGTTGCCGTCGCTCTCGTCATCGGCTTAGTCTTTGCCTTTTCCTTTTCCTTCGCCGTTGCCTTGCCCTTCGCCATTACAGTTGTTGTTGGCCTCCTCGTCACTGTCGCATTAGGACTGGACTTAGCCGAAGCCTTAATCTTCGCCATTGCCTTGGTCTTCGCCATCACTGGAGCGGTCGCTGGAGCCTTAGTCTTCGCCATTGCCTTGGTCTTCACCTTATCCAGAACTGGAGCCGAATCCATCGTCTTCCTCGGAGCCGGAGGTTTAGCCTTCGCCGTCACCTTCGCTATCGCTTTTACCGTAGTTATACTTAGTACTTACATTGCTAGGAAAGCAATGAAAGGAGATGAAAAATACGCCATTATTCGCAACATTTCTGTTGCTTTTGCAACCTTTGGTGGTACAAGCTTTCGCAGCGCTGATTTAACAGATGCTAATTTTACGGGAGTCATACTTAAAAGTACGGATTTTAGAAAAGCTATTCTGATTCGTACTTTTTAAGCGAGAATACCCATAGTTAAAGTTAAGTTCTGTATCCGTAACCAGCTTATCCTTTTAGAAGTTTCCGTGTGCCAAGAATAGGGCTAATGCAGTTATTTAATTTGCCAAATATGTATAATGCTATCCTCATTGCTACTAGCAAGGGTTTTACCATCCCGGCTCAGAGCAAGCCCTAAAACAGAACTGGAACCATCTTGAAAGGTATGCAACGGCTTTAAAGTATCTAAGTTCCACAGTTTAATAGTGCCATCATAATTGCCGCAGATGAGAATTTTTCCATTCGGGCTGATCACAAGAGATTCAACTGAATTAAAATTATCACTAAAGTCATGCAGCAGTTTTCCAGTTTGAAGATTCCATAATTTCAGAGTACTAATCGCACGATTTCGAGAAACTAGCTGACCAAAACTACCAGTAACAAGCTTTTTGCTATCTGGAGTAATGACAATAGCATCAACTCCAGTTTTGTGTCCTTTGAGAATATGGCGTGTTTTTTTGGTTTGTAAATCAATGATCCTAATTGTATTATCATCGCCACCCCCAGCACTTACAAGGGTTTGCATATCAGGGCTAAATGCAACTTTACTCACAAATCCTGACTGTGTAGTAATGGTATCAAGCAGCTTAAGCGTGTGTAAATCCCAAAGCTTTGTTGTATGATCATCACTGCCACTAGCAATAAATCTACCATCTGAACTAATCGCAACGGTTTCTACTGGTTGGGTATGCCCTCTTTCGCTATCAAGCATAAGGAAAGTGCGTAAATCCCAAACCTTCATTGTTGGGGTGCTTATCCCACCAGTTACAATCCGCTTACCATCTGGACTAATAGCAATTGAAGTAACACCATCTGAGTAAGCGTCTAAACTACGCAACAATTTCCCGGTACGTAAATTCCAGAATTTAATTGTATCATCTCTACCTCCACTAATCAGGGTATGCCCCGAAGGGCTGATCGCAACTGCTCGAACACCAAAAGTCACTTTTTTATGTCCAGTCAGTGTATGAACAAGTTGAATCTGTGGTTGGGACTGGGTAATTGTACTCTTGTCTAGGGGAAGATTTGAACTAGAAGAATGTACATCAATAACAGTGATGTTTACTGCAATTGCTAAAACTATAATGACTGGTCTGGATTTGAGAAAATTCAATAATTTCATAATGCCCAGGAACGCAATTACATAACATGGTTCCCATTGGATGGGACGCGATACCAAAGTCCGGCGGGTAGGTCATCGCACCCAATCTAATAGACCGTTATATTAATTCAAATGCTCAGTTCAAGATGGATTTTGGGAATTAAGCTTTGTTTGGCTAATTGCATCCAATAAAAACAAACCCACATCTTTATGCAATGGTTCATTATGCTGTGGACAAGCCGTTGAATGCAGGCATCTTGGACAACCAGCTTCACAATCACATTCGGCTGCTAAAGAATAAGAGGCGGCAGCAAATTTTGTTAAGTCGGAGAAAATAGCCTCTGCTGCCCCATTCCCACCTTCACAGGTGTCAAAAAAGTAACCAATGTTCCTGCTTTCTTTTTGTATAGCCAATTCATCTACATCTAAACTGGAGGATAAAACTACCAGAGGTACAGCTTTAACTATCTGGTGCTGGATACTGTGCAGTGCCGTCATTTCAGCAGTGCTACTCCACAATGATTGATAAAGTTCTGGAACCTCACCTCCATTGGCGGTCATAATTTCTTGTTTGCATTTATTAACAATTATTTGCAGAGCTTTTTGTAACGGTTCATTTAACTCTACTAGTACGCAGGGTGCTTGGTATTTTGTAACGTATGGCTCCGAAAATGCTATTTCTTTTTGAAGTTTTGTTACTTCTGCTGCATTCAGCGCCTGCTTACACAATGAACAACTTTTTCCTTCAAGTGGTTTTTTATAATTAGCGCAACGTTGGTTTTTACAAGTCATTCCGTAGGTACGCTTCATCAATCTATAACCAATAACAGAATTCGTAATTTCTCCCCAGACAAGAGTTAAACGTAACCGAGCATCTTTAATATTAGTAGGGATGATTTTAGATTCTGCCAAGGTAGAAAGTGGTTGAATATCTAATTCTGACTCCGCTTCAGTAAATAAATCTGTATCTTTTCCTAGAAAAGTTAGGATTGCTTCTCCTTTGTCTGAATTTAGGCTTTCGCTACGGTATGCTATTAATTGCCCACTTTCATCTTGCATCATATATATGGCTTCAGGAAATACTTCTCGATGGGCTAACGGCAGCGACATACTTTCTAGAATTTCGCCCGTATGTTTGTTAATTAGAGAAATTGACCTTTGAGTGCTGCTTCTAATATTAATCTCTCTGTGAGGATAGCCTCTGCCCCAGAGTTTGCCATTGCCACTTAAAAAAATTTTATTTTGTTGTAAAAGAGAATCTGCAACTGCACCGGCTGTTTTTCCAAAACGAGTATTGAGTTCTCCCAAAGCTAAACTACTTTCAATGCAACCACATTCTAAATGTTTACCTAGAATTGTTGGATAGTCAGGGTTAAATGCAGCAGATTCAACTTCTCCTGATAGTAACTGTTTGTTATGTCGAGCGTAGTATACATCAATGGGGTTTTGTCCTAATGGCAGATAAATCACTAGTCCGTGCTGTTTGCGTCCGGCTCTCCCAACTCGTTGCCAAAATGACATCAGACTACCTGGAAACCCCCGAATTAGACAGCAATCTAGTTCGGGTAAATCGATTCCTGCTTCTAGGGAAGAAGTTGAAATAATTACCTTGATTTGTCCACCTTGGAGCTTTTGAATAATCTCGCTACGGCGATCGCCCGTTAAGGAACTGTAGAAAACTGCTACCTTGGAAGTTAAATAACCTAATCCAATGCGTTGTGTTTCTCGTTGGATTAACCCAAGTAAACCTTTGACAGCTGCACGAGAGTTACAAAAGACAATCCCACTGAGATTATGCTGTAACCAGGAAATCACTATTTTAGTAGCTTCAACATTAGCTGCACTGTTTGGAGCAAGAGATAATAAGGTACGTCCTTGATGGGGAGCGCCGCTATCCTCAATCAGGTGTAATCTTTGGGGTTGATGGGTTCTGCCGCTAAACCGCAATGCCATATCTTGAGGATTTCCGATCGTGGCACTAGAACAAATAAATTGCAGTCTTTGGGAATTACCGCCAACTGCATCAACTGCTAACCTGAGCCGCCGCATAAGATTCGCAAAGTGTGCGCCAAAAGCCCCAGTATAGGTATGGCTTTCATCAATTACACAGTAGCGCAACTGCCTTAAAAACTGTCGCCATCCTTCTCCATCATCCCGACGGCGCACATTATAAAGATAGTAATGCAATAAGTCAGGGCTGACTGCCAAGATATTTGGGGGGTTGGGGATAAAAAAACGCTGCCGTTCAGTAGCTGGTGTATCTCCCGTCATCAGTGCGAGTTTGAGACGATTGTTGGGCATTGCCTTGACAAGCGACTGCAACTTTCGCATTTGATCTAGGGCTAACGCCTTGAGTGGAAAAATGTACAATGCTGTTGTTTGCGGTTGCTTAATACACGATTCTAGGATAGCCAGGTTGTAGCACAGCGTCTTTCCGCTTGCTGTAGGCGTAGTGAGACTCAAGTCAAACCCAGCACGTAACTTTGTTAGAGCTTCTAATTGGTGAGAATAAATCTGGGTGATACCGTTATTCTGTAACGCTAAACGTAAAGCAGGTGGTAAATCGCCCGGTAGGGGGTGAATTATCCCTTGGTTAGCATTTTTGATATCTATCGCCCTAATGCTTGCAATCAGTTCTTGCGCTACAGACTGAAATACTACCTGGGGGATTTGTTGAATGCGCTCCGCAGTTGTTGTGACTGCGGCGTTGTTCTCTTCAAGGAATGTTGTGGAAGAAACTAAGTTGGCGTTACTTGGTTTAATTGACCCCAAAGCGATCGCTTCTTCCCAATCGACAAACTGAGTTGGCTTAACCTCTTCTACAAACTTGACAATCAACCGTCTGCCCAATAATGCCATTACCTCCCCAACTCCATACTCCGGTGAGTAAACATATTTACCTGCACTTAGCCATTCAGGGGGTTCTGGAATCGTTTGGTTGGCGGCACGGATAATTGCGGCGTAATCAGTTGGTTTGTTATCAGTCACAAATTTATGTTTCTGCTAGCAGTAAATTATTTGTTACTGACTGTCAGTATAAACCTAATGAATTTACTCTGGCATTTTTGCTATGTTGCCATTGAGTGGCAAAAAGACGCAATGTGTAGCCAACTTTTAGTTACTATGTTTTATAGTATTAATTGAATCAATAATTTTGCGCTTACCACGGAATAATAAAATATTCGTATCTCAAGCTTAACAAAAAGTAACCGAAGAACCAAAATTGGTTAATTTATTTTATACCTAATGAATTACTTAATTTTCAAATATAGGAAGAGGAGCTATCACACCTATAGCAATGGTCGTTTAGGACATTTATTTGTTTTATGTAATTCAAGTTTTGTAGTTTTAACTTTTGCACTGCAATAAGGACAGCTTACTAATGAAGATAAAGTTGTGTTGTTTATTGGTGGCGAAATAGATAAATTTAAAGCGCGATGTCTTGCTCGTGCAGCCCCACGACTCTGAGCGCGAGTCAAGGTAATATTATTTGGTGGCAATGGTTGAGAAACCTGTTGCTTGGTTTTAATCAGCGATGTCATTAGAATAACAGGATTGCTATTAGATATGTTGTTTTGACATAGATAATTATCTCGCTTCTTGTTTGCTGCCATTTCTACAGCTTCCTGTTCTGTCCACTGTCGTTGTTGCTCTAAGTCTGAGATGTTATCAAACTGATTTAGTGTCGAAGTGTCCCCTATAATTTGAGCGATAACTTGGGCGATGGTCTTGCAGCAACTGTGGGGATAGCAGATTACTTGCTCCTCGCTGAAACGAACTACAACCCAGCCTTTATTATTAAAAAAATTATTGCGCTTGTTGTCTTTCCAAGCTCCAAGGTAGTGCGTGGGTGCGCCTGTGTGATAAACATAAGGTTCATCTAGCTCAATGTCAATATATAGCTTCAGCCCCTGGTCGATGTATGCAAAATCAGGGGTGTATGGGTGCCGGAATTCTGGAATTCTAAGAGTTAGCCTAGTGTGAATATTTCTAGGAAAGTATCGGCTGAGGTGATTTCCAAATTTAGCTTCTTCGGGATTTCTTGTTGCCGGACTGTCGTTACCATCATGAGGTACGGTTTGACTGAGAACTTCTAGTAACAGTTTGTAGCGAAACTCTGTTACTCGTTCGGGACTGCGGGCTGCTTTAATTTCCTCCTGATGCTCTTGTTCCTCTTGTTTATACCTTTTCAACTTTCTAGGATAGTCTGCCACCTCACCGTCATGTTTCTGCTTGCGTTGAGGGTAGGTTGTGATTTGATGCCATGCATGACCTGCGATCGCTCCTGCTGCTACCAATAATAATAACCATCCTGGTATAGATGTCAATTGAGAAACTACAGGGATAGTGGGAATAGCAACTGCTGTTTCCACTGCTATCAAAGTGTTGTTTACTTTCTGTGGTTTTGTCGCCAGTTGTTGTGGTGGATCTGGAGGTATGGGTGCTGGTGGCAACGCTAATTTGGCTCTCTCAATTCCCACAGGAATCAAAATTATTGGATATTGACTCATAGATTAGACCAAGAACATATTTAGAAACTCAATCACAACATTTTCAGGTTGCTCAAAACATTCTTTAGCTGCAAACCTAACTGTAGGAATCCCTTCTCGCAATAGCACCCTATCTCGCACATAATCTCTAGTTATTTGTAAAGATTCTTGATGGTGATTACCATCTACCTCTAATATCATGCACTTGCCTTTATAAAACACCAAAAAATCAACTTCAATGCGTCCTGTAAGCCAACCACTTGCATCAGATATAGGAGAACCTTGTCGCCCAATTCGACCCCGCGCATTAGCAAAGAATAAGACCCCTTTGTTATCCAGTTCTTCAGCAATTTTGATTTCTGGTTTGGAGCGAAAGTACATTCCCCCCCATTCATACAGAGGGTTTACGTCAGTCTTAACTTCTTGTCCAGAATCAGTGTCATTGGGTGGTGTATCTATTCCTGGTACAGCCAAGGCACTTCTACGAGTGAACTGCTCTACTTGTTGTTGGTAAGAACTATCAAAAAATAATCGCCACCAGTGCTGAGTACCATGTCCATCACGCTGGTTTGCATAAGCTAGGTGTAAATGTTCGTTAAACTCTAAATAGTATCCAGGTCTAGTTTTTGAATACAAATATCTGTTAATTTTTGTTCTTAAGTTTTTATCATTGTCATTTTTTATAGCGATTACAACTAGTAAATCTAATAGCTTACCTGTCTGTACTTCTAAGTAATACGGAAGTTTACCCCCGACTGGGACAATAGAATTACCCTTGACTTGATGCTCTATTCCCTGAACCATTTTAGTTATCTTTAATGTCATGTTAAGGAAGCGATCGCATATATCTCTGCTTTATCGCCAGATTGTATAATCTTGCAATTTGTAGCATTGGACTGATAAATTACAGCCTAATGCTAACCCTCTTATAATTCCCAAGTTGAAGCTATCGTTAACACAGGAATGGAGCTTACATGGTTATATTTTTTATAGGCAGAGTCATAGTTTTTATCATCACGACTTGTTAAACTCTAATTGCCCTACATAATTAAATTGACCCTGACTTTCAGTAGAGGTAAATAACCGCATTTCATAGGAACCGGAGGCAGGAAGTTTACACGTAACTCGATCGCCTTGTACCGCGTGACCACAAGATTGGGAGTTGCCTCCATCTTTTGAGTTATAGCTGGCTAATAACCAAACATTCTTAGGATTTGCCAATACTAATTTTGCTTCATCACCTACATTCGTCTGCGATCGCACAGGGCTGACAAGTTGCAAGCCATCAGCAAAAAACTTTGGTTTCATCATCGGCTGGCGCAAAAACTCACCAAGTGGTAATGGATTTGATAACAGCTGCCAAGCAGGATCTTTTGGAAAATGGCTGATCACCATAACTTCTGGTGGCGGCATTAAGTATTCAGTACGGTAGTTTTTTGTAAAACCTGAAGAGCGATCGACATAACCGCTATCCCAAGTAGCATCAATTAAGTACCATTGTCCTTTTACTCTTGCTGCATTCCACGCGTGACCTTGACCGCTAAGGTCGCTGGTTTGAGTCCGTGCATCTCCTACGACATAAATGATTTCTTCCCCAGCCGCTTTACCCAATGCTTCTAATAATTTTGCATAGCCGGCACATACAGACTTACGAGTTCTAAATACAGTTTCGGCATCTTGTGGTGGATATTGCCCTGCAAAATAAGATTCAGCATCGTATGCAATTCGATCTGCAACGTAATCGTGAAGAGCTTTAATTCGCTGTACTGAATCTGATTCCTTACTAACAATATACTGAGCAACTGATGCGATGCTTGTCTCTACACTGCTGGGCATATTGGCAACTGCGGGATGTATTCCCATACCTTGCCACGCCCAACCATTGGTATTATTAGCAGGCTGTGGTTTGGCAGTATCTTCCTGTTTTAAATTTTCAAAAGGATCTCGAGCAGTTTGGGGTTGTGGTTGGACTTTGCTACTGCCGTCATCGTAACGTTCAAAAGGATTTTTATTGAAGCTGAGATACATTCCTTCCAAACCATTTGCCAGCCTGAATAAATTCTGTCGAATTAACTGTGCAGGTTGTTCTTGTAAATCACCCAGCATCCAGTCGCCTCGCGTTGAGAGAGCTACAAAACTCAAACGCGGTTGCCATGCTAATAAAGCAGCGATCGCCACCAAGTTGATTACAAGGGTTCTGAGCGTCAGGCGATCGCCCCAAGTCAAAATACGCTTTTTGCTCCGACTGCCCTTGCTTTGTGTCCGTAGTTCCCAGAGCATAGGTAAGATGGGAAAGAGAAACACCCCTGCTAGTACGGCTAAAGAAGTAGAACGGTTATTGTAAGCAGCTAAGGAAGATGCTAACCAAACACCTAGAACGGGTGTGAGGTAGATAATAGCGATCGCAGTCCACTTGATTAATGTACCGATAAGTTGGAAGAGAATAGCCATATAGATTTACGTTCCAGAGAGTAACTAAATTAGAAAGATTTATACCTGGCTTATACCCAACCTAAATCTTCTAAAGCTTGACTAACCTGCTCCCGTAACTGCCACTGCCATTCTCGTTGAGTAGTAGTTTCAGCATCTTCCAATGTTTTCCAATACCCGGAAGCTAACATTAGTGACCAGAATGGTTTACCACTATCGTCGTGTTGACGTGGCAAATAGTTTAAGTAATTTGCAACCAGTTCTGCTATTCTGGCGTATTGAAGATTTGCACCGCCAAAATGCTCATATCCAGCCGCCTCTGCTAACTCAGTTGCAGTGATAATTTGTCCAGGTGCATGATAGTGAGCTTTGAGCATAAGTTTATGGCTATCCGTCAGTTGGCTGCTGATAGCTATAAAAGCTTGTTTATAATCCTTTACTGGCGGAAACTTGATGGCTAAAACTTCTTGAATTACATAGCTTTTGAACCTGTCTATGTCTGTAAAATAGCGATAACCAAGACGATTTGCAGCCTCTTCTATTTCTTGATCTGCATCAATTATCAGGGCAACTGGTTGACTTTTCCCGGATTGCAAACCATTGGGCCATGCTAAATCAAGTACTGCACTCACTGTTCCTGTGGAATCAGGAATTTCGTACATCCATTCACCAATCGGTAATCCCTGCTCTTGCACCCATATATTACATTCTTCCAGAACTCGTTCCTCAGCCATTGGTACAACCACAGTAGAGCTTTCGGCTTCTTCTTCTAAAATAGAATCTGTCGCTTTTGGTTCTGGAATATCTCCGGTGAGTAAGCTATTCAAAAATTTATTGGCAGCTTGAGCTAAAAGTTCACGGCGTGCGGTTAGGAAATCACGGTAGTTTTCAATTTGCCACAAACTGCGTTCCATTGGTATCCAGTGCGTTGCGATCGCACCCGGTTGGGTTTGCTCAAATACCTCGAAATACTCCGAGGGATGTCGGTTTGAGACTTTGAGGTTGGTTTCTTGGGTTAGAAATGTCAAATTAGCGATCGCGTTAACTTCAGATTTGGGATATCTAGCTTTAGAAAGTAGCGATTTAGGAAAAATATGATGGACTTGCAAATAGCAATGTTTACCGAGAAGATGTTTGGATAGTTCGATGCCACTATCCCAATCTTGTGCTTGATGCACACGAGTGAGCATATAAACTAATGGGTAAAATCTTGCTCCCATACCCCAACCTTGAAAGTCAATAGCTTTAATTTCCAAGTCTCCGCGATTTTGCCGTAGGTTGGCGATAAGCTGGTCTAGCGGATTATCTTCAGATTCCAATACGTGCAAATCTTGGGTTAGAACGCTCTCAGTTGAACCCGCGTACCGCCCCCACAATAAAGTATGTACATACCAGTACAGTAACTTGTCGCGCTCTGTGTGATCTCTAAGATGTCCGCCACGCCCAACAAGGTAACGCACCATGAGAGGAAAGGCGTAAATTCCACCGAGTACCCGATTGTGGTCGAGTCCAAGCCGAGCAGAAATGAGGTTGAGCAGCGTATCAATAGCTTTTTCTGCCTTATATAGCCCGTCTTGAAACGTCGCAGTTTTAACATCCTTGAGTGCGGAAAACACTGCTTCTCCAGTAATAACTGCGTTAATGCACCTCAGCAACCACTCCAAACGAAAGTCAAAACCTGCTTTATTCCATTTTGCCAGACGTGCTTTGAGTTCACTACGGGCATCCGGCCATTGAGCGCAAACTTTTGCTAGTGCCAAATCACCTTTGGATAGTTTGGTTCCGCCGCTATTGACAGTGTTAAATATTTCAACAACAACATCAACTGTTTTATCTTCTCCTGAAACTTCTTCAATATGCAAATTGATATTTTTGATGCCTTCTAGTTTATTTAAAGCATTAATATAAGTAGTCAAATTCCGACTAAGCTCTGGAATGTTTAGCAATCGCTGAATGAAAATTCCTACACCTTGTTGCATCAATTCAGTTACATTTACCCACAAGGGGTTGTCCTTCATTTTGACAGGAGCGTAAAATTCAAATATTTCTTCTTCTAAGTTGAAATATAAACCAGTGAAAGCTTGCACATTGCCATCAAAAAACTGAGGTGGTTTACCCCGCACAATTCCATAGAAGGAGGTGATACGCTGCTGCCCATCTAGCAGCAGTTTAACTGTGCCTGTGGAAAGCTTACCATCGCCACGCGTATGGTCAATTGCTTGTTCCGTTTTAGTTTGCCACACTAATAAGCTACCAATGGGATGTCTGCGATATAGCGAATTCATCAACCCGCGTACTTGGTCACGATTCCACACGTAACCCCGTTGGAATTCTGGTAAGGCAATACTGCCCATGTCAATTTGGTCGAGGATAGTTGTAATATTCATAAATTGTTTCCTATAGAAAAACTTACAATGTTCATGCTGCTTGTGCAAAAGATTTTGCAAAACCAAACATACTGAATAGCCAGTGATGCCACTCTTGATAAGTGATAAATACCTTTAAAGCTGACTCCAAATCAATATCTAAATCTCTATTTTGAATGTCGATAATTGTTTGGTAAGTCAAATCTAAGGAAATCCTGTCTTGCTTGCTAAATAAAATAAAACTACCATTAGAAGAATTATTCAGTTGAGCTACTCGTTCTTTACCTACCTTCCCTCTAACTTGTGTTATGCGCTCATCACGAAATAAACCAAAGCGGTCATGAGGATGCAAACTTACTAGCTCATTGAAATTGGCAATTCGGCTGGTAAAAGATGTACTGCTTGGATCGAGTTGAAGAAACCCCATCACATAATTTTTATTACCAGTCTCAACCACAATATGCTCTGGCAAAACTCGCTTTCCCAAGCGATATTGAGTTAGTCTCATTGGCTTTATATGGTTAAAAGCTTCAGCAATAGTTTTTAGTTTACCCATGTCATCATAATCAGAAATGATAGGAAGATTACTATACTGCTGCTCAAGTTCAGCCTTCTTTTGAGTTAAATACTCAATAATGTTATCTGAAGTATGTAGTTGAAGCTTAGGAGGCTCAGGGAGAAACTGCTGATATAACTTTGCTAAATCTACCAACCTTGGTTCCTGTATTGCTTGAACCAAATAAAGAAATCCTTCGGTTAATTTTTGCTGTTGCTGCTGTAGAATTCTTAGCTGTTGTTCTACTTGTTCTTTACTATCAGGTTTGTGCAGATTTTCTTTAACAGATGCTAGAGGAATTTGACGAACCCTGTAGTTGTAATAGTCTGCTGCTCGGTTCAATACCCCTCGAATTGGCTTTTGCCCAAGAATATCTTCCAAATCTTCAGAGCTAAATAATAGTTCTAGAGGAATATCAAGGGACTGAAGCTTCACCCGCAGAATCGCTTCAAGTTCTGTTTCATCTGGCTGACGTAAATAAATCTGGTACTGCGAGACTCTACCAATAATTGAGTTATCAAAGCTATCTTGAAACTGTTCCCATCGATCGGGAAACATATTGAGAATAATTAAACTGTTAGGAACGTGAGTAAAAATTTCCTTGATAGCTTCCCCAAAATTCAGTAAGATTTCTCGGTTATGTGAAAGCCCCAATCCTTCTAGCTGATCAAAGACGATGATTAAGGGTTCATCCAAGATAGATAGTTTAGCCAAAACTGAAATTGCTTCCAAAGAAAAAGCTTCTTGGCTGAGGTCTTCACCCCAATTTGGCAAACCCACCAATTCTGCCTCTTCCGCAGATAAAATATTGGCAGCTAACCAACGGGTAGCGATATCTTTCCGTCGTGGGTCGGTATAACTACAATATTTAACAATCCCCTTGAGGATTGCAAGAGCAAAACCCCCAGAAGAATAATGACCTGCCCACCATTCACCGATCCGTTTCTCAATGTGCTGCCAGTAATCTCGCTTACGTCCAGTTCCTTCGGCTCCAAGACCATCTAAATTTTTATCTTGCAGAGCTTTAATAATTTCTTGGTCTTTCTGAGATGTAACTCGGAAACTGAGAATTTTATAAAAGCTATTGATAATCAGGTAGTCCAATTGAGTAGCAGAACCAACCGACTGTACAAGGGACTCCAAAATGCGGCTGTAGACGTGATGCAGCACTGCTTTGGGATGGTTCGGTTGACGGATAAATAACAGTCGATTATTGGCTAGTCGCTCATTGGCTAGTCTCATCATCAAGTGGGTTTTCCCAGTCCCCGGCTCTCCAATAACTACGACTCCTTTACTCTGGCGATTGGAATCTAGTTTGATGTCAGCCAAAATTGATTCAAGAGTAAGATATTCTTGGCGGTAAGTAGCAAAATAATCAGGGTGAGTCTGAAACGGAGTATCAACCCGACTAGCACTAAATGGATTGGGCTTTTGTTTTAATTGCTCAATCATCATCTGACGATAAAGCTGGTAAGTAAACTGGGCATCATATCGAGCAGCATGAGCCATATCTCGAATAAAGTAGCGGTTATTTACCTGCAAATTAAAATGCTTACTCAGGTGTTCTAGGGAATGGCTTTCTAGCTCTGGCCAAACACTTTTTGCTTTTTCCCAAGTACACTCGTATTCTAGTTTGGGGTAAAAAAGACCAACTCGGCGAAAACTGGACTGAAGTATCTCAATATCATGCAAGGCATAGTGGCAGACTATTTTCTTCCCTTGGACAAGCGCCACAAACTCTGTGAGCAGAGTTTTTAGACTTTTAAGGTTAGGCAGATTCTTGTTGTGATTGGGATAATCACTAGAAAACCCTTCATAGATCAACCGTCCTTGACTATCCACAATCGCCAATTCACTTAATTCCGGTTTCCCCTCAGTATCTAAAACTACAAAGTCCATATAACCCTGACTACGAGTAAGCTATAGCAAAATTAACACAGGTATTTTTAAATGGGTATAATTTGTATCAATTAAATAAGTAAGATAAGAAAATATCAGTAGATAACCCGACAAGTATCAATGTCTTTCAATGGTCGCGGTCAGTATTGATGCGATAAAAATTTCCCACAGCAAGCGCAATCTTACTTTGCTCAAGGTAAGCTAACTGTAATTTGATTTTTTAACGTTGACTCAAAAGTATGCTGGCTGGTGCTGCTTTAAGAAAAACAGGTGAGGGTTGGGAGTTTGCGTCTGAAACTGCCTTAGAAGATTTTATTTGGGAGAATCTACAGCAATTATTAAGTTTTACACCTCTCAAACGGCAGTATGCGGCTAAGGGCGAATTCTGCGATATCTTAGCTTTGAACGAGAGCAAACAGTTAGTTATTTTAGAACTTAAAAACGCTGAAGATAGATATGTTATCCAGCAGCTAACCCGTTATTATGATAATTTGCTAGATGATCGACCTTTTGCTGAACAAATAGACTATCACCAACCAGTTAAACTGATAGCTGCCGCACCTTCATTTCACAGACATAATCTAATTGATTGCAAGTATAATTTGCTCACAATTGATTTATTGCAGATTCAAGTATTCAAAGACAATCAACAGTTCCAGTTGTGTTTGCAAGACATCAGCACTAATCAAACTTGGTCAATTCCTATTTCCTATCAAGAGCTAAATTTCAGTAGTACAAAACATGACATTTCAGAAACACCACAATTGCTTTTAGATTGGCTTGGTGCTTGTTCAGCAGAGGAACAGCAAGCAATTCTTAAACTTCGAGAGAAAATTTTGAGCTTTGATGAGCGAATCAAGGAACAAATTGAGGGTAGAAATACTATCAGGTATGGCAAGGGTAAATCGAAACCTGTGGCTGAATTTTGCTATCAAAGGGCATCTCATAAACCAGTTGTATTTTTGTGGTTGCCAACTCCTAACTCACGGCAAAAAGAAGTAATTGGTCGGTTACGGCTATGGCTAGAAGGTGAAATAGTTACTCATCTAGGTCATGTACCAGAAGGTTTTGGGCGAATGAAACTTCAATCCGAATGGGATGCCATACCACGAGAAAAACGTCCTAGAAATTTATATTGGAGTCTTTCTCATAAATCATTTATGCCCGTTCCAATTTCTCAAGGTTACAACGATGTTTCTAACTCTTTAGAATCACTAGCAGATTTAGCACTAACCAAATGGCTTACTAGAATTTAGTTAATTTACAAATCAATATGAGCATGATTTCAATACTTACTAATCAATGATTACTGTTATGTTTTTAATAATCAGTACTCTATTTTTACAACTAATACTAGATCACACATAAACAAAGATGAGACAATTGGACTGCAACGATAACTGCTAAAACCCAAAGTAATGAATGATGTGCCTAAAATTAAAGATGAAGTTTGCCGCACAGCACTGATAATGGCAACTAAACGTGCAATAGAAGCTGACAGACCAGACCACCTGTTTGATGATCCATTAGCCACACAGTTAGCTGGAGAGATAGGGCAAGCTTGGCGGGAGAAATGGGAACAGGAGGATAGCGATAATCTCCTTGGTAGTGCGCTTCGGATTCAGTTTGTTGCAGTCCGTACCCGCTTCTTTGATGACTTCATCTTGTCTGTGTTGCCCCGAGCTAAACAGTTAGTCTTTCTAGGAGTCGGGTTAGACACAAGAGCATTTCGTCTGTCCTTCCCACCACAAACTCGTTTGTACGAATTAGATTTACCAGAATTAATCCAGTACAGAGAAGCAATCCTACAAGATAAACCTGCCAAGTGCCATCGTCAGGCGATCGCTGCTGATCTAACGCAACCTTGGTCACATCTGCTTTTGCAAAAAGGCTTTGAGGTTGAAGCCCCAACACTTTGGCTAATGGAAGGACTATTAATGTACCTGAATGAAGTGGAAGTTAATGAGTTACTCAAAATAATTAGTCAGTTGAGTGCTGACGGCAGCTACTTGGGGGCTGATTTAGTCAGTGTCAAGTCATGGCAAGTTGGGGCTAAACATCAGAATGGCTTGATTAGCAAGCACTGGCGTTTCGGTACAGACGAACCAGAACAGTTGTTTGCTGCTCACGACTGGAATGCTTCAGTAATTCAACCAGGAGAAATCAGAGCAAATTACGGACAATATGCTGTCGAATTGACCCCACGCGAAATCAAAGGTATGCGGCGTTCTTTTTTGGTTACAGCAAGGAAAGAATCGATAACCTTATAGCTTTTGGTATGCTTGCCCCCCTACTGCCCATCACCAGCCCTCACGCGACCCCAACAGTTTCGTTAAAAGACCGCACAATAGAAACAATCCCGTCAGCATCACCTGTTACGAATTTTAAGTTTTCCCGTAGCAGAGGCTTTTCTAACAACTTGCTGGTAAACCGAATCTTTGCACAAGGCTTAACACCAATACGGCTGGTATCAATCCAGTAGCCAATTTCAGGCGGATTAGTGATAATCTTGGGAGGTTCAATAATCTCTGCGATCGCCGTCGGCGGGCGGTTACGCTTGGTCAAAAGCAGAAATTTTATAAAAAATGACTGAATTAAGTAATCTTACTACTTACATTGTACTTAAGCTTACTTTAAAACAGAAAAGACTTGTGAGCATACTACTTGTTTGCTCATAAGTATTAATTCAGTAATTACTACTATTTTTACTAATTAATCTGCTGCCAAATTTTCAATACTAATATAGGCTAACAATGGCACAAACTATGAACCATTCACCTGGTTCAATAGTCACCTGTCGCAGTCGGCAATGGGTGATACTACCTTCAGAAAATCAAGATGTTATTCGTCTACGACCGCTTTCAGGCAATGAAGATGAAATTGCTGGTATCTACCAAAAGCTTTTAGAAGAAGAGCTAGAGAAGATTGAATCAGCTACATTTCCTCTACCTCAAGCTACTAGCGTACAAGACCATGCAGCCGCACTTTTGCTCATGGATGCTGCACGTCTTCTACTCCGTAGCGGGGCGGGGCCTTTTCGCTGTTTAGGACGATTGTCACTGCGTCCCCGTCCTTACCAGTTAGTTCCTTTGTTGATGGCACTGAAACTAGAAACGGTAAAACTGCTTGTAGCTGATGACGTAGGTATTGGTAAGACCATTGAAGCTGGACTAATAGCTCGTGAATTGCTAGACCGAGGTGAAGTTAAGCGAATTGCAGTACTGTGTCCACCACACTTATGCGATCAATGGCAGCAGGAATTAAGTGAAAAGTTTCATATTGATGCGGTGGTAGTACGTTCTGGCACAGCTTCCAAGTTAGAGCGGAACATTCCAAATAATGACAGTGTTTTTAGTTATTATCGACACCTGATTGTTAGCTTAGACTATGCCAAAGCAGAACGTCGTCGCGCCAGCTTTATAACTCACTGCCCTGACTTAGTAATTGTGGATGAAGCACATACTTGCGCCCGTCCAAATAAAACTACTACATCCCAGCAGCAGCGACATCAGCTAATTACAGAAATTGCTAAAAAACAAGAACAGCATTTACTGTTACTTACAGCTACTCCTCACAGTGGGATTGAAGAATCTTTTCTCTCACTTTTAGGTTTGCTGAAGCCGGAGTTTGAGCATTTCAATCTCAATAGCTTAACTGACAAACAACGTGACCACTTAGCTAATCATTTTGTTCAGCGCAGACGGGCAGATGTCAAGCTTTGGCTAGGGAATGAAACTCCTTTTCCTGAACGAGAGTCAAGCGAGGAGTCATATAAGTTATCGAAAGAGTACAAAGAACTATTTGATGAAGTCTATGATTTTGCTCGTGGTCTAGTGAAAACGACTACGGCGGACATGAGTCATGCTCAACGTCGGGGAAGATACTGGTCGGCTTTGGCTTTGATCCGTTGTGTCATGTCTTCACCTGCGGCTGCGATCGCTACATTAAATCGTCAAGTTAGTAAATCAACTGAACGCTTACTGGCTGATTTAGACGAAGATTTGATGAGTTCTTATGTCCACGATCCCACAGAGCAAGAACAAGTGGTTGATGCTTCGCCAACTTTGGTCATAGAACAGGGACAGCAAAGTTATAAAGATGCGAATAAACGCAAGTTAAAAGCTTTTGTGCAAGCAGCAGAGAAGTTACAAGGTGGCAAAGACCAAAAGCTGCAATCGTGCATTGCTACGGTAGAATCTCTGCTCAAAGAGGAGATGAACCCGATTGTCTGGTGTCGCTATATTGCTACGGCAAACTATGTAGCTGATGCTCTCAGACAGAAATTGGAGAAAAAAGGTAGTCAGATCCGCGTAATTGCGATTACTGGAGAACTTTCCGAGGATGAGCGGGAAACTCGACTAGAAGAGTTAAAATCTTATCCCCAAAGAGTCCTAGTAGCTACAGACTGTTTGAGCGAAGGAGTAAACCTGCAAACGCATTTCAGTGCAGTAATTCACTACGATTTACCCTGGAATCCTAACCGGTTAGAACAACGCGAAGGACGTATTGACCGCTATGGACAAACAGCAATTAAGGTGAAAGCCTGCTTGCTTTATGGTCGAGATAATCCTGTTGATGGTGCAGTTCTGGATGTTCTGATTCGCAAAGCTGTGCAGATTCACAAGTCTTTAGGGATTACTGTTCCCGTACCAATGGAAAGTACTACTGTAGCGGAAGCAGTCTTTAAGTCTCTGTTTGAACGTACTACTGAGGTTATTCAGTTGTCGCTGTTTGAGTTTCAAGAAGAATCTGCGGTTGATAAAGTTCATAAGAATTGGGACAAGGCAGTAGAACGGGAAAAAACCAATAGGACTCGCTTTGCTCAACGTGCCATTAAGCCTGAGCAAGTAGAACAGGAATTAATTGACTCAGACCAGATTTTAGGGAATGAACAGGATGTAGAGCGGTTTGTCTTATCGGCTTGCCTTCGCATCTCTTGTTCTTTAATTAAGAAAAAGCAGGGATGGTTACTTTCCCAACCACCGGATTTTCTCAAGTCAACGTTAGGGGATAAGTCGCGTTTACTCTCTTTTACCACCCCAATACTGGAGGGTGTGGAATACGTAGGACGAAATCACCCTTTAGTGGAAGGCTTGGCACGGTACATCTTAGAAGATGCACTCTCCCACACTACAGAACCGATCGCAGCACGATGCGGCTTTACTACAACTAATGCAGTACAAAAGCGCACAACTTTGCTGCTGGTAAGGTTACGGCATTTGTTAGATAGTTCTAAACGTACTACAGAAACGCGAAATACCACATCTCTACTAGCGGAAGAATGCGCGGTTATTGGCTTTACAGGTTCGCCCTCAAGCCCTAGTTGGTTGACGCAGTTGGAAGCAACATCGCTACTGCAACAAGCGAAGCCAGTCAGCGATGTTGGTAAAGCTATCAAGCAGGTGGAAATTACTGAGTTACTCCAAAGGTTAGAAGAACTCCAGCCAGATTTGGAAAAGTTTGCCAGAGAAAGAGCAGAAGAACTTTTACAAAGCCATAGACGCGTCAGAGCAATGACCCAAGAAGGTCGAATTCGCGTCATCCCCCAATTGCCGATGGATATTCTCGGTGTTTTTATTCTCCAACCCGGACGTAAGTAAAAGCCTGGTTGTCCTGCAACTGCGCTGCTACCAGCTAGCTATTAATTTTTTATTTTTAATTCTCCAGATATGAAAACTACATTAACTGCGCTTCAAATCGAAGGAAATTTACTAGCTCCAGATATGACTGCCCAAATGCTAGAAGGCAGCATCAAAGGACAATTACCAGAAGACTTTGGTTTTAATAAAACTGATAAATTAGCAGATGAAATTGCCACTGCCTGGGGCGATGCTAAAGCATACTGGGCAGCATTTCAACGCGCATTGGCAAGGCTCGATGAGAATAACTCGGCTACTACAATTACCCGTGAACTTTGGACAGTACCATTACTGCAAAGTCTAGGTTATGAACCTGTATACACTGCAACAGCCGAAGTCGTAGAAGGACAAACCTATGCGATTTCTCACCGTGCGGAAGCAGGAGAAAATAAGCCACCTATCCACATTATTGGTTGTCGGCTAGAAATCGATAAACGTCCTCCCAGTGGTACACCCAGGTTATCAGCACACGCACT
Source organism: Nostoc sp. WHI (assembly GCF_015714725.1). GTDB lineage: Bacteria > Cyanobacteriota > Cyanobacteriia > Cyanobacteriales > Nostocaceae > Nostoc. The sequence goes on along the minus strand of NZ_WBKM01000207.1, from coordinate 21,136 downwards.
GGTGCAGGAATATCTTAACAAGACAGAGCATCTGTGGGCGATCGCAACCAATGGTTATCACTGGCGGTTACTGCGTGACTCTTCGTTGATGACTCGGCTTACCTATATCGAATTTGACTTAGAGCAGATTCTCAGTGGTGAGAACTTTGCCGAATTTGGGCTATTTTATCGGTTGTTTCACCGTTCCCGCTTGCCTGAAGGTATGGATGATGCGGATAAGTGTTTGCTGGAATATTACCACCAAGAAGCACTGCAACAGGGGGGACGGGTACGCGACAGACTCCGAGATGGTGTAGAAAAAGCACTAATACAGCTAGGCACTGGTTTTCTCCAACATCCGCAAAACGAACACCTCCGCCAAAAATTCTCTAATAATTACGAATTAGTTTTTTATCGCCAACTGTTGCGGCTGATTTATCGCCTGCTGTTTTTGATGGTGGCAGAGTCCCGTAATTTATTAATTGGAGATGATGTAGAGAAAGCACGAATCTACCGAGAATATTACAGCATTGAGCGACTGCGAGAGTTAGCGGAGCGCCCCCATTGGCGACGGGAAGGCTTTCAAGATTTATGGCAGGGTTTGCGGGTTACATTTTTGCTGTTTGATGAAAATTGGCGGGGAAAATATTTAGGATTATCACCATTAAATGGCGATTTATTTGGTTCGTACACTCTACCAGCTTTAGATGATTGTGCTATTGATAATCACGACTTGCTAGTAGCGATTCGGGAGTTATCTTTATATCAAAATAAGGGGCAATTACGACGGGTAAATTATATTGCCTTAGATGTAGAAGAATTGGGGAGCGTATATGAAAGTCTGCTTGATTTTCACCCAGAAATCTCTCCTAAAAGTTACGAATTCAAATTAGTATTTGGTAGTGAGAGGAAAACTACTGGCTCTTACTATACGCCACCGCAGCTAGTGGGACAACTGATAAAAACAGCTTTAGAACCTGTAATTGAAGAAAAACTTCGCAGTACAAAAGAAAAGCATCGGAATGCAGAAAGCAATTACGAATTAGAAAAAGCACTTCTCGACCTCAAAATTGTAGACCCTGCCTGTGGTTCGGGTCATTTTCTCTTAGCGGCGGCACGTCGGGTAGGAAAGGAATTAGCTAAAATTCGCACTGGGGAAGCTGAACCAGGTAGTGAACCTTTAAAGTTAGCGATTCGAGATGTTATTCAAAATTGCATTTATGGGGTGGATTTAAACCCCTTAGCTGTTGATTTATGCAAAGTAGCTTTATGGATTGAAGGTTTTTCTCGCGGCTTACCTCTTAATTTTTTAGATCACAGGATTAAGTGTGGTAATTCCCTTGTGGGAGTGATGGATTTGAGTTGTTTAGATGAAGGAATTCCTGATGAAGCGTTTAAGGCGGTAACTGGGGATGATAAAAAACTATCTACACAGCTTAAGAAACGGAATAAAAACGAACGAGAGAAAACAGGACAACTATCAATTGGTGAGAAGTTAGAAACTAATAGCGTAGATTATGCAGAAATGTGGCGACAGTTGGGGGTAATTCCTGAAACCACGCCACAACAAGTTAAAGATAAGCAAAAGCAATATAAAGAAAATCTGCAAGAATCTAGTTGGTGGTTGAAACATTCTGCTTGCAATTTATGGACAGCAGCGTTTTTTATGTCGCTAACTGAGCATCATTTGCAGTTATTACCTACGACCGAAGCATTAAACCGTTTAAAGCGTGAAAAAGTAGAAAAAATTCGTAAATCAGAGGATAATTACGAATTGCGAATTACGAATTACGAATTAAGTAAGGTTGTAAATGCAGCGAATAAGTTAGCTGAAGAAAAACACTTTTTTCACTGGTGTTTAGAGTTTCCTGAAGTATTTGAGCAAGGCGGATTTAATTGTGTATTGGGTAATCCACCTTGGGAACGGATTAAGTTACAAGAGAAAGAATTTTTTGCTTTTCAAAGTACAGAAATTGCTAACGCTATAAATAAAGCGGCGCGGGAGAAGTTGATTAAGGAATTACCTAAGAAAAATCCTGAGTTAGCACAAGCTTTTGAAGATGCGAAACATGATGCTGAGGCGCAGAGTAAGTTTATTAGAGAGTCGGCTAGGTTTCCTTTAACTGCGGTGGGAGACATCAATACTTATGCTATTTTTGCAGAGACTACGAAAAAGTTGATTGCATCTAATGGGAGAATTGGGGTTATTGTACCTATTGGTATTGCTACTGATGACACAACTAAAAACTATTTCAGTAATTTAATTAAATCTCAGTCTTTAGCGAGCCTAACAGGTTTTGAAAATGAAGCTTTCATTTTCCCGTCAGTACATCACGCTTTTAAATTCTGTACTTTAGCAGTTACAGGAGGGGATGTAAAAGTTAGAAAAGCAGATTTTACCTTTTTCTGCCGTTACTTTGCCGATACGAATAAACAGCAACGTCATTTTAATTTATCCTCGGCAGAAATTGCTTTAATTAATCCTAATACTTTAACTTGTCCTATTTTCCGCACTCGTACTGATGCTGAATTAACTACAAAAATTTATCAGCGTGTCCCTGTTTTAGAAAATGAGAATACAGGTAGCAACCCTTGGGGAATTTCGTTTCTGCGAATGTTTGATATGGCAAATGATAGCGGTTTATTTAAAAATGAGGCGGGTAACGATTTAGTTCCACTTTACGAAGCCAAGATGCTTCACCAGTTTGATCACCGTTACTCAACTTATGAAGGTGCGACACAAGCTAACCTAAATGCAGGTATTTTGCCTCAATTGTCAGATGAAATCAAACAAAGTCCATATTCTGCTGTTCAACCTCGATACTGGCTCGAACAAGTTGAAGTAGATAAACGATTAGCGGATAAGTGGAACAAACAGTGGCTTATGGGATGGCGTGATATAACAAACTCAGTTAGTGAGCGTACAGTCATCTCTACTATTTTTCCAAGGATTGGCTGTAACGATAAATTTCTTTTAATGATGCCATCCATATCAAATAGCTTACTAATTCTGTGCTTAATGGCTTGTTTAAACAGTTTGTCTCTTGATTATATTGCTCGTCAAAAAATCGGTGGTAATTCACTCAAATATTTCACCATGCGACAACTTCCGGTTCTTCCCCCAGAATTATACACCGCAGAAGATATCAAATTTATTAGCGATCGCGTACTCGAATTAGTCTACACCGCCTGGGATATGCAACCTTTCGCCAAAGATATGGGATACGACGGCGAACCCTTCATTTGGAACCCTAACAGACGCGCATTATTAAGAGCAGAATTAGACGCATATTACGCCAAACTCTACGGACTCACCCGTGATGAACTACGATATGTCCTCGACCCTGCTGATGTCTACGGTGCAGACTTCCCTAGCGAAACATTCCGTGTTTTGAAGAATAACGAAATGAAGCAGTTTGGTGAATATCGCACACAAAGATTAGTTTTGGAGGCATGGGATAGAATGTTTGATACCTAAATTAAACCTGATTATCCTTGCAGTAGATTGTAGATAAACGAAGTAAAGAATCTAAAAAAACTAGATGCCTAGCCTATTTTATTCCAGATTTTTGAAGTTTGCTGTAATGGATACACGCATTAAAATTTATTCAATTTCTTCTTAATAAAATTAGATTGGTAAACAATGAAATTATTAGCAATTGTTGGTATGCCTGGCTCTGGTAAAAGTACAGTAGCTGAATATTTTAAAAATCAGAACTTACCTGTATTAAGCTTTGGAGACTTAATTAGAGAAGAAATCTTAAAACGTGGACTAGAAATTACGCCCTTGACTGAGCCAATAGTTAGAGAGGAAATCAGAAACAAGTATGGAATGGATGCTTGTGTAAAACTGTCTTTACCTTGGATTCAAGCTAAATTGATGAAAAATTCTTTTGTTATCATTGATGGGATAAGAAGCTTTAGTGAATATAAATCTCTGAAAAAAGAGTTCGGTGATAAATTAGTAGTCTTAGCTTTATTTACTTCTAAGCATATCCGTTATAAACGCCTAGCTTCCAGAATAATAAGACCATTTAAAAGAGATGAAGCCGAAGCACGAGATTATAGAGAAATTGAGAAAATCGAGCTAGGTGGAACTATAGCTATAGCAGATTTCATGATTATTAATGATGGTCTACAAGAAGAATTATTTCAAAAAGTAGAAACTTTACTTACTAATTTAGTTACAAAAGTTTCTTAATTTAACAAATCTAAACAGCTACGCAACACTCAAAAAATTAAACAATAGGTAAAATCATGGATTTACTTTTAGTTAATATCCCAATCGATTTAGGTAAAAAACCCTATGATTTAGCTTTTTCCTTTTTAAAAAGGCTGAATTTTGGCATTCTAGTAATCGCCTCTTATATGACAGAGAGAGGATTTAATGTTGGTATTTTTGACCCTCAATCCTATCCTGAAGAAGATTGTTTAATAAAACTTTTACAAGAAATTGAGCAGACTTCACCTCATGTGATTGGGTTATCTTGCGTCAGTGGTTTTAGCTATCCTCCTTGCCTAAAAATAGCTAGCACAATTCGCAATAGATTTCCATCTATTCCTATAATTGTTGGTGGGAAAGATCATGTTGGACAAATCGCAGAAACAGTATTATTGGAATGTTCAGCGATAGATATAGTAGTCAGAGGTGAAGGCGAGGAAATTTTGTGTCAACTTGTTGAGCATATTACTAACAAAAAACCTCTTGATACAATTAATAATATTGTTTATCGCGATCTTCATGGAGAGATTTGCTCAACTCATTATGATTTAGCTTTTAATCCTCAAAAAATGACTCGACTTAACTATAGCCTCTATCCAAATTTCCAGACATTTGCACCAAGTTTGGAAGTTGGTAGAGGTTGTACTTTCGGCTGTGAATTCTGTGTTTCTGCAAAAACCGGAGTGCGTAAAAAGGACATACCCTCTATTATCGAGGAAGCGGAATATATTACTGATATATATGGGGATAATGAAATTTGTATTTACCTAGAAACACCTATGTTTCTCATGCAAGATGAAGAAATATCCCAGTTAGCTATTCAACGTCAAGGGAGAGGTTTAAATTTTACCTGGAGAACTAGCACGCGTGTAGAATATTTAACTCCAAGCCGTCTAGATAAATTAGCAAAAGCGGGCTGTCGAATTTTGGATTTGGGATTAGAAAGTGCTTCTTTTGATATTCTTCTCCGAATGGGTAAAACTCGTGATCCCCAAAGGTATCTTGACAGAGCATCTGAAATACTGCGTGCTGCCTATGACCTTGGTATTATGATCAAGCTCAATATTCTTTTTTATATAGGAGATACTTTAGAAACAATAGCAACAACATTTTCTTATCTTACTAAGAATATACCCTATGTCACTAGTGTTTCAGCATATCCTCTTTTGCTGTATCCTGGTTCATCTTTAGAAGGGGGAATAAAAGAAGAAGTTAAGCGTTATGGAGGAAATATTATTACAGATGCAGTTTGGCAGTCAAGACATCTATGGCCTATTAACCCTAGTTCAGAATTAACCTATGATTCTCTCCAAGAACTAGGAGTTTTGTTTGCTAAATCTTTTCAGACTATCGACACTTTTTATACTCAAAAACGATATGGTTATTTTTCTCCAAAAATTTCCTACACCGAATTTGTCGATGCTGCTATTAATTTTGGTATTGATTCTTTACCTTTTTCCAAGGATTTGAAAGAAACTGAATCAAATAGGCAAGTACTTTGGGATTACTTAAAAGCTGGAATGTAAAACATGAGAATACTAGCTATTTGAGGCAGTTTTTATATTATCATATCAGCTTTTAATTATGAAAATCCCGGTCAAACTACAAGAATTAATCAAACAGCCAGAATCGGCTATTTTATCTATTAGTTCCCTCATCGGACAAAGATTAGCATTAGTTGATTGTACAAATATTGTTTCTGTCACTTCTGAACAACTAAACCTAATTTTCGCCCATGTTCCCCAAGAATGGGATCATGCAGAACTAATAGAGATTTTTGACACTAACACCCTAACAGACACCTTTGCCAACCAACTTTACCAACACATTGACTATCGCTTAGGACGCACAGCTACACAACAAAAAGCCACGTCGTCCCAATTATCAATTCCTGATTCTCTTGATATCTTCAACTTCCGCAACGAGGTAATAGGCGACTACCGCCGCTATATAGAAAGCTTCCTCAAAATCCGCGATCCCAAAGTCAAAGATTTTGTAGACGTAGAATTAGACAAGGGGCAACTCTGGACTGACCCCCTAGTTCAACTCAATCCCAGCTATAAAAAGGGTGCAACAGTCAAAGAATTAGTACAACAGCGAACCCTTCATCCAGACTGCGAAAAATACTTCTACAAAAAAGACAGCACACCCTTTACTTTCCACTACCACCAAAAGCAAGCATTTGAAACCGCACAACGCCAAGAACCTTACGTTGTTACCACAGGCACAGGTTCCGGTAAAAGCATGACTTACGTTGTGCCGATCTTTGATGATTTAATGCGTCATCCCGAAATCTCAGAAGTCAGGGCAATATTGGTTTATCCTATGAATGCCTTAATTAACTCCCAAAAAGAAGAACTCGACAAATTTTTACGCCAAGTTCCGAATACTCACATTCGTGTTGAAAAATACACCGGGCAAGAAAGTTTAACCAAGAAAACCGAAATTCAAAACAATCCACCCCATATTTTACTCACCAACTACGTGATGCTAGAGTTAATGCTCTCACGCACTCACGAAAATAAACTGGTAGAGTCTCCCAATTTAAAATTCCTGATACTGGATGAATTACATACCTATCGCGGACGACAAGGTGCAGACGTTGCCATATTGATCCGCAAACTCCGTCAGCGTAGCAAAAGTAATGACGAATTACTCTGCATTGGCACAAGTGCCACCATGTCAACAGTCGGTTCCCGCGAACAACGCCGTCAGGTTGTGGCAGATGTCGCTAGTAAGTTATTTGGCGTGGAAATTAAACCCAGTAATGTCATTGATGAAACCCTAGAACGTTCTATCCAACGTGTTGAACCTACTATTGAACAACTGTGCCAAGGAATCTCGGCAGGTTTACCAACCGAATTAGAACAAACACTAACACAATTCCAAAACCATTCCCTGAGCTACTGGATCGAGATGAACTTTGGTTTAGAAGAAAGAGAAGGGCATCTCGTTCGCCGTCAACCCATCAGCTTAGAAACAGGTGCAACCAAACTTGCCGAACAAACCCAGCTTTTAGAGGAAACTTGTTTAACAGTCCTCAAACAGATGTTCCTTTGGGGAAGCAAGATTAATGGACTTGCTTTTCGCCTACATCAGTTCATTTCCCAAGGGGGAAGCGTTTACGCCACTATTGAAAATCGAGACAAACGCCATTTAACCCTTGAAGGTCAATATACAACCACCGACAACCGCCTACTTTATCCCCTTGTTTTTTGTCGGGAATGCGGACAGGATTATTATGTCGTGCGCTACGATGCCGATAAGCATATTATCTTACCCCAATTGCCTACTGCATTAGATATTAGTCCTGATGATGCAGATATTACCGAAGGTTATCTTACCCTTGATGAACCAGAACTTTGGGATACAAGCGATGAAGATAGACTTCCTGACTCTTGGTTTAGTGAAACCAAAAAGAAAGGACGGGTTGCCAAAAAAGACTTTGTAAGGTTTATTCCTCGCAAACTCCAAATTCTACCCAATGGTAAAGTTACATCCTCCTTGTTGCAAGGAACCACTTGTTGGTTTATTCCTAAGCCCTTTCTGACCTGTCTGAACTGCGGCGTACTTCATGATAAGAAGCGAAACGAATTTGCTAAACTCTCTCGCCTCAGTAGTGAAGGACGCAGTACCGCTACCACTCTGCTTTGTCTTTCTACCACTAGCCGCCTCAAGAAAGTCTTCACAGGCGAGGAAGCTAAAGCTGCCAAAATCCTCAGTTTTACTGATAATCGTCAAGATGCTTCATTACAAGCAGGGCATTTCAATGATTTTGTCCAAACCAGTTTCTTACGGGCTGCACTTTTAGGCGCAATTCAAGCCAAAGGACAACTCACTCACAGCGAATTAGCTAGTGTAGTCGTCCAATACATGGGAATTACTCAAAACGACTATGCCAAGCAACCAGCAGAATTTAGTGGCGGTAAGCGGCGCAATGAAGAAGCCTTTCGCAAACTGATTGAATATCGTCTTTACGAAGACTTGCGTCGGGGATGGCGCATTGTTCAACCCAACCTCGAACAGTGTGGACTGTTGATAATTGAGTATAATGGGCTACAAGAAGACTGTGCTGACAACCACCTTTGGCAAAAACACCGCCATCCTCTTTTACTACAAGCCACTCCGCAACAACGTTTCGTAATTACGCAAGCATTCCTCAACCATTTGCGACGAGAATTGGCAATTGATGCCAAACTTTTACAACCAGACCAGAAAGATTCACTCAAAAGCGAAGTCATTCAAGCTCTTAAAGAACCTTGGGTGTTCGATGAGAACGAATATTTATACTTGGCAACTTGGGCAACTATTAGCACTGGTGGTAATGAAAGAGCAAAAGTTAAACTTACTACTAGAAGTAAAATTGGACGATTTTTGCGTTCGCCAAATACATGGTCGCTCCGCAGCCAACTTTTAACAGATGTAGAGTTCAACAGCTTAATCACTACTCTAATTGATGCTTTGTGTGATGCTGGCTACCTAGTGCAAGAAAAATCTGAGGTACAGCTACGCATAGACTCACTACTATGGAAAGCAAGCAACCTCAAGGAAATCCCTACCGATCCCTTAACATCGCGTCGCTTGCAGGGTAACGATAAACCCAATATTTCAGTTAACCAATTTTTCCAAGGTTTTTACCAAACCAACGCCTTGCAAATCCAAACAATGGAAGGGCGAGAACATACCGGACAGGTAAGCAACAAAGACCGTCAAGAACGAGAAGAAAAATTCCGTCAAGGACAATTAGCTGCATTGTTCTGCTCTCCGACAATGGAATTAGGTATCGACATTTCCGACCTTAGCGTTGTCCATCTCCGAAACGTTCCCCCGAGTCCTGCTAATTACGCTCAACGTAGCGGTCGTGCTGGTAGAAGTGGACAGCAAGCTTTAGTCATTACTTATGCTTCCATTGGTAGCGGTCACGATCAATACTTTTTCAAGCGCCAAAATCAAATGGTTGCTGGGGTAGTTGCTCCACCAAAACTAGAATTAGCCAACCAGGATTTAATTAAATCTCATGTTTACTCAATTTGGTTAGCACATACTGGGGTTTACTTGGAAGATTCCATGAATAAAATCTTGGATTTGGAATTAGAAAACTATCCCCTCAAAGACAGCATTCGCCAACAACTTACCCTGAGCCAAGCCAAATTAACCCAATGTCTGCAAGCCGCTCAGTCTATCTTCTCAGACTTTTTCTGCCAAGAGGATCTGCAAAAAGCTTCTTGGTATTCTGTAAATTGGTTACAGAATACCATCGAAAATGCTCTGAATGCTTTTGACCGTGCCTGTAAGCGTTGGCGAGATTTATATATAGAGTCAGTTAAGCAGTTAGAATCTGCCCGTCGCACTATTGACCGTTTTGCTAGAGGTGATATTGCCCAGGAAGAACGTAACAATGCGGAAGCACAGGCACGAGAAGCACAACGACAAATTGATTTACTCGTAGGACACAGCCAAGGCAAGAGTAATTCCCAGTTTGAATTTTATCCCTATCGTTACTTTGCTGCCGAAGGATTTTTACCAGGATTTAACTTCCCCCGTCTGCCAGTCCGAGCATTTATTCCGGCTGGTGAAGGTGGTGAATTTATTTCTCGCCCCCGCTCAATGGCATTACGGGAATTTGCTCCCAATAACATCCTTTACTACGAAGGTAGTAAATTCATGGTGGCCAAAACAAAAGTTCCTGTTGGTGGCATTGAAGGCGAGTATAAACGGGTGAGTGTCTGCGCTAACTGCGGGTATTACCACGATGGCGATTTTCGTGACACTTGTGAAAACTGCGGCGCAGAAATTAAACCTGATGCTCATGGCAATGTAGCTAAATTGACTCGTGTACTGCCAATGGAAACTGCGATCGCTCGTCGTCGAGAACGCATTACCTGCGACGAAGAAGAACGGCTCAAGTACGGCTACAACATCACCACTCATTTCCGCTACGCTAGTCAAAAGCGGGAATCAGCTATTGTTCAAGCTGCTGACGGTACGCCACTGTTTAAGTTAACCTATGGAGCCACAGCTACCATTTGGCGAATTAATCGGGGACTGAAGAAGAATAGAGAAGAACGAGGATTTAAGCTCAATCCAACAACGGGGGTATGGGGCGACCATAAAAATCTACAGACTCAACAGACACCCGACAGTTTGCATACCGAAGTCAATTTAATGGTTGATGATACTTGCAATATCTTGATTGTTGAGCCATTAAATGTTCCTGTAGAGGACAGAGAAGCTTTTATTGCCACCTTGCAATACACTTTGGAAACTGCAATTCAAGCCGTTTACAAATTAGAAGCTGATGAACTCGACTCTGAAAGACTAGGCGAAGGCAAATACCTGCTTTTTTGGGAAGCTGCTGAAGGTGGTGCAGGTGTACTCTCTCAGCTCTTAGAAAAACCAGAGGCATTTAAGAAAATTGCTGAGGCAGCTTTTGACATTTGTCATTTTACACAACCTAAAGACAGTTGTATTCAAGCTTGCTATGAATGCTTGCTCTCTTACCGCAATCAATTTGACCATCCATTGATAAATCGTCACTTAATCAAACCTTGGCTTGACCTCTTACTGGAGAGTAGCGTTATTACTCAAGTCAAAGGGCTTTCTCGCGATCAGCAATATCAAAAATTGCTGGAACAGACAGACCCTAACTCTGATTTTGAGCGTGTGGTTTTGCAAGAAATTTATCAACGGGGGTACAAATTACCCGATGCTGCTCAGAAATTTATTTCAGAGGCGAACTGTAAACCAGATTTTGTTTATGAGGAAGAGGCGATCGCTGTTTTTTGTGACGGTTCAGTTCATGATAGCCCCGATAAACGTAGGCAAGACAAAATTGAGCGCGATAATCTTAGGTACGAGACTGGTTATACTGTCCTTACCTTAAGCCATAGTGAAGGTTGGCAAACTGAATTGCTTGTTTTAGCAAGTTTATAACCTAGAACAAATCCATCCACTGACTCCTAATTTTGTACAATTGCCCCCAAAGTACCCTTAACTGCACCTAAATAATCAGATGGGGATAGCAGAAGCAACATACCTCGCATTCCACCAGAAACAGTGATCTGCTCAAATAGAGTTGCCGTTTCATCAAGGTAAACTGGATAGTCTTTTTTACTAGCTAAAGCTGTCACACCGCCACGGATGTATCCTGTTAGTGGCTGAACTTCCTTCAGGGCAACTGTCTCAACCTTGCGGTTTCCTGAAATTCGAGCCAAGGCTTTTAAATCTAACTGAGCATTTCCTGGCACAACAGCAAAACAGATACCTGTTGTGTCACCTCTGACTACTAAAGTCTTAAAAACTTGCTCTGGCGGAAGACCAACTTTGTGCGCTGTACTCTCAGCTGCCAAATCATCAGGATCTACTTCATAGCTGAGGATTTGGTATGCAATACCTAGTTTATCAAGTAGTCGAGCAGCATTAGTTTTCATTCAAGTCCATAAAAGATATTATTTATTGCTCAAGCTCCCAATCTTCAATCACCAATCCACTGACACGACTAAATTCTCTTGTGTTGTGCGTAACTAATGTTAAGTTATGCGTCAAAGCAATGGCAGCTATTTGGAAATCATTAGGGCCTATTGGAGTACCTTTTGCGAATAATTCTGCACGAATTCTACCGTAAGTGAGGGCAGTAACATCATCAAAAGGTAATGAAACAAACAAATTGAGAAACTGCTGTTGTCGAGCTAAAGTAATTTGCGGATTATTGCTTTTCATCGCACCATAAAACAACTCTGCCTTTACTAGTGAACAGACAGCAATCTCTTCTACATTTGTTGACTGTAAGCGTTCTCGGATCAAGAGTGACCTACCATTGAGATAACGAGCGCAAACATTAGTATCTAATAAGTACCTCACACAACTTCTTCCCTTGTCTCAAAATCACCTTCATAGTCAATAACAATTGGATCGTCTTGACAACTACCGTAAGTCTGCTCAAAAAAGCCGGGTGGCCATCCCAGTTCTTCTGGTGTTTTTGTAGGTGTTGATGGTTCTATTTGTTGATAAATCACCACGACTTCCATTTCTTTGTCTGTGATGCCAACGGGAATCTCAAGGTGCAAAATGCCGTCAGCTCCAACATGAGAACATAACTTAATACTTTGCATTACTGTTTTCTTCTAGCCCTTGGTTTATTGAGAATTACGTGGTATCTCATCTATGATGCCGTACTCTTTCTCTATCACACTCAACAGCTTAATTGCATTTACCAAAAATTCTTTTCAATAGGATCTGAACCAATCAGAAAATCAAAATTACCTTCCCCCCTACTTCTCTTCAATGTTTCCATGATTTTTTTCGGGTTATCGTGGGGGCCATTCACATAAAATGGTTTCCCGTCACGACCACATTCAATACGTATACTCCCATCCCATTCTCCAATGTGCAAACGCGATTTAGAAAAGTCTTTGTGTGGTTGAAACCCTAAGCTTTCTGCGTATTCGCAAGCACTAAATATCATCCCTTGGGCAACTTCAAGAGTCACCTCTTGCGGTTTTCCGGGAAATGGCTCGAATAGTAATTCTGTAAATTCTTTAAATTTTATCCTGTCTACTGTACGTGGTGGTATGGTATCTTTAACGCCCAAGCACCATATATCTAAAAGGTAGCTACAGACCATGATTTGATTGTATCGAGCAACTCTTGCAATCACTACCAATCCTAAACCGCGATCAATATCATCATTGTTTTTTACAGGTAGGATTTTTGTCAGCAGATTTTTGATGCTGTTTTCTGGTGGTATTTTCGGTAACAATTGGATAAGACTCTCGCTTGCTAAACACTGATATACGGGGTCTAGTTCTCCTTTTGTTAATCTATCTAATGTGGTTTGCTCTGCTTGATTTTGAATCGCTGCATTGACGGATGATACCTTGATACCTAGTTTTCGAGCTATTTGTTTGGGTGTTAAATTCAATGCCCGTAAATCCATGATTTCTTGTTGTTGTGTTCCTGTCATAACGTCATAACTTACTACTTTCTACAAACAACCGGGAGCAGAAATATTAAACCAAAGCTTACTTTTATTAATTTAATACCACAATGAATCACAGAAAGCATTGTTTCTTTGTTGCATTATTCTCTGATTTCCGACTCCAAAACCGTCAGTAGTTTCTCTTCCAAATCCGTCAAATAAGCGCGGTTCAGCTTTCCCAGCATCTCCAAAAACTTCTGCACGGACTCCTCCAACGCACCCGAATACACTCGACTAATGCGATCGCTAATCTCCTGAACCTGCTGACACTCCTGGGGCAGGTAGTTGAAGGACTTCAGGTGCTGCAACCCAACGGCGTATTCGCCATCCCACATTCTCACGCTACAACTAAAGTCATTCACTGCGCTGACAATAGCCCAACAGCCACCCTTGCCTTTGAGTTCCGGGTTGTCTTTGACTACGATTTGGCACACTTCGCCGATTTGGTAGGTGTTTGGTACTTGGGTACGCTCCATGATGCGCTGCACAACATCTTTCACGATTCTACCAGTTGGCACTTTGCCGCCAGCAAGTTCTACTGCCTTTAACCACGCTTCCTGCTGTTCCTGGGGTTCAAGCTTTGTCATGGGTCGAACTTGGCGCTCACTCGTGGGCAGAATTTGTGATCCATTGGTTGTCAAATTCTCATTTGCCACATTTTGACAACCAATGGTTGTCAAATTTTCGTAAACACCAGCTGCGGCAATCAAATAATTTGATTGTTGCCGACTATGCCCAAAGCGATCCCGGCAATAATCTTCAAATGTTTTATGCGTGGAGCGATAAAGCCGCCTGTCCCTCAATTCTGTCAGCGCTTTCCCTGCTTCAAAAAACGCTCTTTCCACACGGTGCTCTAGGTGAAGGCGATCGCGCTGTTCTTCTTCTGTCAACTCTGGAACTTCAACAGCACTAACCGTAATAGTTGCTGAAGCGGGATCTACTTGCTGGGAGATATCCTCATGTGCAGAGTTAGCTGCTGAAGTTGAATCGGTAGATACGGCAGAGGTAACTTTTTTGCGTTTAGAAGGTGGTTTAGGCATGATTCCACCCTTTTAGTTCAGTGGCATTTGCTCAAAGTCGATTGCAGATAGATTTTCAGGGTTATGGGTAGTTGCGTAGGCGCAGCGTCTTGAAGAGAAGCGATCGCCTTTTGTAATCGGCTTTGGAATCAAGTGATTTAGGAGTAGCCGATTGCCAGAACCGGAATAAATACAGAGTCTAGTCATCTGAGCCAATATTTTGAATCTTAAATAGATCGGCAGGCTGGCAACCTAACACTTCGCAGAGCTTGGCAAGCTTTACAAAAGTTTCTGTACCCCCTCTGTCTCGCTCCCAATTACGGATTGTCGAAGGGTCAACACCAACTAAATCAGCAAGCTGGCGCTGAGTTAAATCTCTCTGCTTACGCAGTTCTGCAACTCTTGACACGAAAATTTCTCCCATGCGCTAATTCATAGCATTATTCTAGCGTTAAAATCTTCGCGCTAGTGACTTGACAGTGCTAGAAATTTAGCGCTAGAATATAGACATACAAAATAACAAAGAGCAATCGCCAGTCCTGGAAAAACTTGTAGCGATCGCTCTTTGCCCTTTTATTCAAGGAATACTAATTATGACCCATCCAACCTACACACAGCAAGCCCTTTACCGTTACAACCTCCCCCGCCTCAAAAGAATCGCTGCCGAATTAGGCGTTACACCCACTCTTGACAAAAGAGCGACTGAAACCTGGGTAAACGCAATCATCACCCACCAATCTACCAAGCTTCAGAAAGTTGACAACCAAGCCCTCGCCCAAACCGAACTCGACAACTACATCGCTGACCAAGCCCAAGCCATAGCTCCCGAACCCCTCAGAATAGTCGAAATCTCGTTTTCCCATCACGAATATTACGCTGGTGATGAACTGGTAGCCAGCATCAGCCATGACGATAACCACTTAACGCAACGCTGGGTAGTCATGGTCAACGATAAAGAATTATTTCGTGCCAACATTCTAATGCGTTGTGATCGCTTCATCTGCACTCACTACAAAGACGGTTCATTACCTGTGCAGGAAAAAGAAGCAACACCCCCCACGACCGAAAACCGAATCATGGCGCATATCTTCAACGAGTGCCAGAATTACGGCTTTGAAATTCTCGATGATGGCATTTACAACAACAACGGCGTGAAACTGGGGCAAGTCGGATGCACTGACCGTAACTGGTGGGTGAAGAGGGGTTATTCAAGTCAGCAGCAGTATTCTAACTCCGTGTTTGATGCTGTGCGCTCATTGTCGATGGTGGATACATCGCTGGCTGAACCAGTTCACAAATACTTGCAAGACCGGCCCTTAGAACAACTGACTACCGAGGAATTACAGCAGCTTTTCAACCAGGAAGTGCGATCGCAACTTCAAGAATTGGTCACAGTGTAAAGCCTCATGTGGGCAGTAGTGAAAATTGCTGCTCACTTATAGGTATTTTTTGGCCTATCTCAAATGGCACTCTCGCACTTCCAAAAATTTCCAGGAGCCAACATGAGCTTACCTTTAAATCAGTCAGTACTACTAGAGTCCAGGACTCTGAGGACTTCAGCTTTAACAGATTTCTCTAGCGACAAAGCCTTATCCATCCTCTCCAAAGCGAAGGCAATAATTTTCGCTGTGTGGGGTAGTAGTGGCTGGGCCACTACTGCACAAATAGCAGAATACTTTGAAGTTTCGGAATCAGCCGTCAAAGAACTATACAGAGTTAATCATTCAGAATTCAGAGATTCCGAAACCCAAATCCTTACAGGAAAAGACTTGCGGGATGCTCGACAGAAGCTCTGTCTACCATCCAAGACATCTCAAGTGAGAGTTTTTTCTGCTCTTGGGACTTTAAGAATTGCAATGCTCTTGCAGCAATCGGAGATAGCAGCCCAAGTTAGAACCATTATTTTGGACTTGGTTGCAGCCGTAACAATTATTACTCATAATCCCACACCAGCCCTCCCCCCAGTGGAACAGCGCCTAAAAACACTGGTGGAAGCAATGAAGACTCTCGCTCAACTAACAGGTGGCAGGCTCAACCCCTACATTGAACAGCAGATGAATGATTACGCCGCCAATCTATTTGCTGACTACAATCAACAAGCCCTAAACGGCACACAAGAAAGGTGGCTTGGCGTGGTCAATTTTGCAGAAAGCGAACTTGGAAAGAAAGTCCCCCTCAAAGGCTCCCACTATCGCGGACACTTGGGGACGTGGGTGAGAACATTTTACCCTCAGTTAGGCTCACGCCAAGAAACGCGATTGGTTAACGGTGTGCAACAGCCCATTTATGTCTACGCTTGTCACGAGCCGGCTGTTGCGGCTGGGTTGACCAAAGCTATAGAAGAGTTCTTCGCTCATCCCAGTCCTGGTACAGCACTAAAGCAGGCAGGTGCTTTCGCCAGAAAATCTTTAGTAACGGCTTGATGGATATTAGTCATCAGTCAATGAAGGATTTTGAAGCTTGTTAAAATTTCAAAGCTTTAGAAGTCTCCATTAATCTACCCAAAAATATGCCCATAACCATAGAACAACTCAAAATCAGTTTGCTCCACTCGCTCATAGAAGATACACAAGTTCATCTACCGTATGCCAGGGAACACAACCAGCAATATCCGGCTGTGTTGCAGCAATGTTTAAATACAGTTCAGGCACTAATTATACTTGAGAATCTCAGCCAAACAGATATTGAAGTAGTATCAATTCCTGACGGGAGCTTAATTACAGATGTAGTGTTTTTAGTTGCCAACCAAAATTATCAACAACACAAACCATGAAAAAAATCCTTTTTCTCCACCTTGATGGAACCGTCCGCCGCACTAAAAGCGGGGCAACATTTATTAACACGCCAAAAGATCAAGAAATTATTCCTGGAGTCCAAGATGCGATCGCTTTGAAGATGAACAATGCGCCCTGGCTGCCATTTTCGGCTGATTGATCAGAGAAAATTACTTAATAAAACCATCCCTAAATATGGAAATCAGCAAAATCAAAGTCAAAGATAACGACATCGAAATCATCTACGATTTGCCGCCTCAATCTAAGTCTAACGAGCGCAAAACTGTCAAGTTTTATTGTGATGAAGAACCGAGAACATCTTTCTTTGATGCAATCAATGGGTTACTTGTTGATGCGATAGAAGCCACTGGATTAGATGACAAAATTTGGTCATCAGGAATAGTTACAGGCGTAACCCTCAAGCATTCTGATTCTGGTACAGGCATCACCATTACCGTGCAAAATACAGTTAATGATTTATGTGTAGTGATGAACACTCCTCATCTTTCGTCATCCCTTGTATCAGATGAATTACAAAAGCGGATTGACAAATTAATTATTGAGTCTGTTGCTTATATTCAAGGGAAACGGGCGCAGATGTCATTATTTGATGCTAGCGAAGAAATAAGTATTAGGCAATTCCAAATGAATTAATTACACTCCAACAAGCATTATCAGCAGGTATTGCAGAGGTAAAAAGAGATGACTAAATTCCAAGATCCAAGATCCACCGCGATCGCCCAACAAATAGACGCAATCAATATAGAACAACCCACATTTGCAATCAAGGCTTGCTGCTACTGGGGTAATCCCCTTGAAGTTCACAGCACTGCTGCATATCCAGAATCAGGATCGGTTTGGTTTCAGTGGAACAATTTTACACCTTAGAGGTAATTATGGAACTTGGATGCTTTCAAAAAGATGTACTCATTGAAAAACTAGCTAAGAAGTTCTACGCAATTCTTGGCTATGTAGTCCGCGATGATTATAAAATGCAAAATGCTACACATCCAGCAGAAAGAGCGTGTGTGGCTATGGCTTTGTTTGCTATTCAAGAATTTGAATCCATCGAAGATGAATGTTCAGATGAGGAGGTGGAAGACGAATCAGAAACAGACAGCACAAAAAAAGTAATTACTTGGTTTCGTGATTTCTGGAAATTTAGCGACAGAGAACAAATCAAAGGAAGAGTACAAGATTATATTATTAGCCTAAATTACTTAACTGAGACTGAATCAGATAAGTTAGGCAAGTGGACTTGGGAAGATTTTTCTAGTTTTAAAAAAATCACTAAAAAGTATCCTATGCCGGAAGTAGCTGAAGCCCAAGTTGATTGGAAAAAAGTAGGGACTTTTATTCATGAGTTATTTGGAGTGAGTTTTTATGAAGACGAAGAATTAGAGGAAGATGAGGATTAAACATGAATAAAGAACAGTGGCTAACTCGAGGACAAGACACGATGCAATGGATTTTTTTGTGTCCATGTTGCGGTCACTCAGAAAAAGAGATGTCTAAAGAATTGGCAACAGTCGAACTCCAAAATTTCTTAAGTGGATTGGCTGTTGAACTTCAGACTTTAAGCCACATTGAATTTAGTGAGGATGAAGTATGACTATTGCACCATTATTAGCGCCAGAAATCACTGTCATCGAAACTGTCACCCGACATCCTCTAAACTTTTATGAGTCTCCATCGTGGTTCACAACGGAATTACTACGGCGCGTTAAATTGTCTGGTGTGATTGGTGAGCCATGTGTCGGACATGGGGCGATCGCTTCTTTACTTCGAGCATGGCCAGACACCCAAAGAATTTGGACTAATGACATTGACGTTCACAAAGGCGCAGATTATCACTACGACGCAACTTTAACCGAGTCTTGGGATAAATTTTCAGAATGCGACTGGATCTGTACCAATCCACCATACGTGGAATTTGCTGCACCAATTATCAAGAATGCCTACCAAAAAGCGCGTATTGGTGTAGCCGCATTCCTTCTAACCAGCTTTCTCGAACCCTGTGATGATCGGGCTGATTTCTTACAGCAGCACCCGCCGTCACTTGTACTGATTTTGCCGCGCTTCTGCTTTCGCAAGGATAAGAGGGGCACTCGTTGGGCTACCGATAACGTTACCATCTCGTGCTTTGTGTGGGACAAACGCGCAACCACACAGCGCATTATTGTGCGTCCTAAATCAGAAATTATTGGGTTTTACAAAAATCCAGAACAGGCTATTTCACAAGAACGGGCAGAAGAAATTGTTCGGGCAATCGCCAAAGGAGAATTATGCAACAACTAACTTTATTTCCCGAATCTGCTCCTACTTTACCAGTTAACTACTACCCAGAGTTTCTGAACAAGGAAGAAGCCGATGAACTCTACCAACATTGCCAAGAACTGCAATGGCAGCAAAACACAATCAGAATGCTCGGTAAAACGATGCCTGTTCCGCGCTTAGAGTGCATTTATGGCGATGAAGGCTGTGATTACCTTTACTCCAAGAGCGTACTACTTAAACCACTGCCTTGGACTTCATCGCTAGCCCAACTGCGAGATAGAATTACCGCCGCTACTGGTTACAGCTTCCGCATTGTCATCGGCAATCAGTATAAAAGTGGACATCATTCTATCGGTTGGCACAACGACAATGAAGCTTCGATGGGTGTAAATCCTGCAATTGCATCCATCAGTCTGGGTTCGGTTCGTAAATTCCAAATCAAGCCCATCGGGGGTAAGCCGACTGACTTTTGGTTAGAGCATGGGAGCCTGCTGGTGATGCTTCCAGGCTGTCAGAGTACTTATCTGCATCAAGTTCCAAAGACCAATAAGGTCGTTAGCACACGGATTAATCTAACTTTTCGACCGCACGTTGGGGGTAAAAGGTAATTCGTTTTGTCTGTAAAACATTATCGTATCTTTCAAATATCGAATTCTATTAGTCAGATTGAAAAATTTTTGAATGTATTAAATCCCAAAACATCAGTAGGGGGTTCTCATGAAGTTAACCGATTTTTTAATAGACCTTGGTAATTCTGTTGCTTATTACCCAAAACTAGTTGAAGTCGCTGGTGGCGTTTTACCAAATTTGTTTTTATGCCAAATGTATTACTGGCTAGGTAAACAAAAAAATCCTGAAGGTTGGATTTATAAAACTCAAGCAGAGATTGAGAAAGAAACTGGACTGACTCGAAAACAACAAGAAACAGCCCGAAAATTTCTTAAAGCCAGAGGATTACTCCAAGAAAAATATACCGGATGTCCCAGACGCTTAGAGTTTTGGTTGGATAAAGATGCTTTAAATCAACGATGGTCAGCTTTTATGAACAATCTTGAGCTACCAATTGCGAAAATTACTTCATCTTGGACTCGTAGAGCGAAAAAATCTCAGGATGACGCTGATCAAAAACCCAGCATAATGCCCAATTCGGACAATATAGACAGCGCCAATAGTGCAATATGTAATGCCTTAACAGAGCAATATATATTGCCCCAACCATCCAGTACAGAATGCCCCGATAGTACAGGCTATAATGCCTTCCTTGGACATACTGTAATGCCTCCTTCGGGCAATCTATCTATATATACAAAGAATACTTCAAAGATTACTACACACAATGTACCCCCAACTCAGAACGCACTTTCCATTCAAGAATCGTGTGTGTGTGAAACTGAACAACTAAACCTTGAAAAACCAACTCCAGAAAAACCAAGCTTAGAAGAATTAACCCAACAATTACCCGCTTCCTTGTCAAAAAATCCAGAGTCTTTGCAACAAACCAATAACCCCTCAAGTGGATCAACTATTGCGGCGGGGTCGTTCGAGAAATCCGAACAATCGAATAAGCCGCAACTAACCTGTCCCTACAAGACAGCCCGGAACGTGAAAGAACTGATTGATGCCTGGCTAACAGACCCGACTGCTATGAGTGATGATTCTCTACCACTGCTTGTCAGAGAAACAATCAAGTGGAATCGCTGGGTTTTACCTTGGCGCAATGGAGAGCGAAAGCTGAATAACCTGTACCAGAACTTCAACCCGATAGTCGTGGACTTCTTAGCACAAGAATTAGCCACTAAATCGAAACGCTCGGCACAACAGGAAATAAATCATGCGATCGCAGTAATCAACACCTGGGAGAAAACCAAGGGTGGTTGGACGAACCTGA